>CAZZZE010000512.1:0-2041 GCA_964658365.1 uncultured Jatrophihabitantaceae bacterium | reverse complement strand
GGGTGGCACTCGGCCATGTTCGAGCCCTGGATGACGATGCAGTCGGACTCAGCGAGGTCCTGCTGCGAGGTGGTGGCACCGCCACGACCGAAAGAAGCCCCCAGACTGGGGACGGTGGCGCTGTGTCAAATACGGGCCTGGTTCTCGATCTGGATGGCGCCCGCTGCGGTGAACAGCTTCTTGATCAGGTAGTTCTCTTCGTTGTCGAGCGTCGCGCCGCCGAGGCCGGCGAAGCCGAGCGTCCGGCGGACGACCTGCCCGTCATCGGTGCGGTCCTGCCAAGTCCGGGCGCGCGTGTCGAGCAACCGGTCGACGATCATGTCGGTGGCCTGGTCGACGTCGAGCGGCTCCCACTCGGTGCCGTACGGGCGGCGGTAGAGCATCGCGGTCTGCCGGCCGGGGGAGTTGACGAGCTGCTCGCTGGCCGAGCCTTTGGGGCAGAGGCGCCCGCGCGAGACGGGGGAGTCGGGGTCGCCCTCGATCTGGATGACCTTCTCGTCCTTGACATACACGCGCTGGCCGCAGCCCACGGCGCAGTACGGGCAGATGCTCTTGACGACGCGATCGGCGGTCTCGGTGCGAGCGACCTTGGCCCTGGTCGCCGGCGATTGCGCGGCCGAGCCGCGGCCGAGTCGATCGGCGCCGGTGACCTGGCGGACCACCGGCCAGCCCAGGAACGTCTTCGCGACACCCATGCGCGCACGGTACCCCGACCGCCGCGCCGGTAACGGCGCCGACTCGGTGGGTAGTGCAGGCAGGAATTGTCAGGGTCCCACGCAGCAGGGAGAACGCCCAATGTCTGTGAACGCGCCAGCATCGTTCAACGCTCCGCCGCAGATCACCGTCGAGGCCATCAGGTCCGGCGTCTCGAAGGCGTCGGCCTCGCCGCCCAAGGCGCTCGTCGGCGGGTTCCTGGCCGGGGCCTACATCGCCTTCGGTGGACTGCTGGCGATCGTGGTGTCGTCCGGTCTCGACCCGAAGACCTGGGGCGGGCTGACCACCCTGTTCACGGGCCTGGTGTTCAGCCTCGGGCTGATCCTTGTCGTAGTTGGCGGTGCCGATCTGCTCACCGGCAACATGGCGACGATCCCGCTGGCCGTCTTCGACGGCAAGGTCAAGGTCGGCGCCATGCTGCTCAACTGGCTGTGGGTCACCATCGGCAACCTCGCCGGCTCGCTGTTCGTCGCGTACGTCCTGGCCGACAAGACCGGCGTCATTAAGCAGGGCGCCGACGGCACGGCCGGGGCAAGCTGGACACGGCTCGGCGCGATCACCATGGGCAAGGCGGTCACCGAGACGCACACCCAGCAGTTCCTGCGTGCCGTCGGCTGCAACTGGTTGGTGTGCCTGGCGGTGTGGCTCGCGTTCGCCGCCACCAGCGTGTCCGGCAAGATCCTGGCCATCATCTTCCCGATCACCGCCTTCGTCGCGCTGGGCTTCGACCACGTCGTGGCCAACATGTTCTTCCTGCCGCTCGCGGTGTTCGAGGGCGCCGGACACGTCACGTTCGCCAACACCGTCGAGAACCTGATCTTCGCGTTCCTGGGCAACGCGGTAGGAGCCGGGCTGTTCGTCGCCGGCGCTTATTACTATCTCTACGGCAACCTCGCCCAGGACCGGCCGAAGCCGGAGTCCGTCTGACACCATTCACGGTGACCAGGACAGCCGGAGCGGGGACGACAACCACATGACAGCGATACTTCTCGTGGACCGCCGCAGCGGACGCACGTTCGCCCAGTTCACCCTCGACGCCGTCGAGGACGAGGTCTCGGTGGTCGGCTCGTTCAACGACTGGGTCCCCGGCGTCCATGTGCTGACCCCGCAGGACGGCGGAACCCACGCGGTGCTTGTCGAGGTGCTGCACCCGGGTGACGTCCATTTCCGCTACCTGGCCACCGGCGGCCGGTGGTTCGACGACGAGTCCGCGCACGAGATCAACGAGTACGGCTCGACGCTGCACCGCGGCGCGGCTCGACCGGCAGATGTCGCGGGGCTGGCCAAGCAGGCCGCGAAGAAGGCTGCTGCGAAGAAGGCAGCGAAG
>CAZZZE010000511.1:0-2060 GCA_964658365.1 uncultured Jatrophihabitantaceae bacterium | reverse complement strand
CTGCTCTACGGCGTGTGGACGGTCTGCACCGTGCTGCTCTACCGCAACTACTTCGACAACGACGGCGTCTTGCGCGCCGGCCTCGCCGGCCTCAGCCAGGTCGTGGCCGGGGTGGCCATCGGCGGCGGGCTGGCCTCGGTCGTCACCCCGGCCGCCTTCCGTCGCCTCGGCCCGACGCTCTGGCCGGGCGCCATGCTGGCGGCCAGTGCGCTCGTCGAGCTCGCCTGCGGGTTGCCGTTCACCAAGCCGTGGCTGCTGCTCGCCGCGCTCCTGCTGGCCTTCACCTCGCAGAGCATCAAGATCAGTGTCGACACGGTCATCCAGTACGACACTCCCGACGCGTTCCGCGGACGGGTGTTCGCGCTCTACGACATGCTGTTCAACGTGGCGCTGGTGCTCGCCGCCACGCTCACCGCCGTCGCGCTGCCCGAGGACGGCCGCAGCTCGGCCGCGGTCGGCCTGCTGGCGCTCGGGTGGGCGCTCGGCGCCGTGGTCTACGTCAGCCGGTCGGCCCGCCACCACCGCCAGGACCGTGTTCTGCATACCAGCGTCTGAGCTCCTCGATCGCCGCCTCGCGGCCCAGCGGCCCCTGTTCCATCCGCAGCCCCAGTAGGTGCTTGTAGGCCCGCCCGACGAGCGGCCCCGGGCCGATGCCGAGAACCTGCATGATCTCGTTGCCGTCGAGATCCGGGCGGACGGCGTCGAGTTCCTCCTGCTCCTTCAGCGCCGCGATGCGCTGCTCGAGGGTGTCGTAGGCCGCCGACAGCGCCGCGGCCTTGCGCTTGTTGCGCGTCGTGCAGTCGGAGCGGACGAGCTTGTTCAGCCGGGGCAGCAGCGGACCGGCGTCGACGACGTAGCGGCGCACGGCGGAATCGGTCCACTCGCTGCTGCGGTAGCCGTAGAAGCGCAGGTGCAGGAACACCAGCTGGGCGACGTCGGCGATGAGCTCCTTGCTCGCCCGCAGCGCCTTGAGCCGGCGCTCGGCCAGCCGCGCGCCGACCACCTCGTGGTGGTGGAAGGTCACCCGTCCGCCGGGCAGGAACGCCCGGGTGTCCGGCTTGCCGATGTCGTGCAGCAGCGCCGCCCAGCGCAGGGTGAGATCCGGCCCGTCCGTCTCCAGGTCGATGGCCTGGTCGAGCACCTGCAGGGTGTGGGCGTAGACGTCCTTGTGCTGTCCGTGCTCGTCGGTCGCCATCCGCAGTGCGGGCAGCTCGGGCAGCACGACGTCGGCCAGGCCGGTGTCGACGAGCACCTCCAACCCGGCGCGGGGGTACGCGCCGAGCAGCAGCTTGGTCAGCTCGGCCAGCACGCGTTCCGGGGTTATCCGGGCGAGCTCGCCGGCCATGTCGGACATCGCCGCGTGCACCGCCGGGTCGAGGGTGACGCCGAGCGTCGAGGCGAACCGGGCCGCCCGCAGCATCCGCAACGGATCGTCGGCGAAGGACTCCTGCGGCGTGCCCGGTGTGCGCAGCACGCCGCGGGCGAGGTCGGCCAGGCCGCCGTAGGGGTCACTGAACGTACGGTCGTCGGTCACCGAGACGGCCATCGCGTTCATCGTGAAGTCGCGGCGCCGCAGGTCGTCGGAGAGCGAGTCGCCCCAGGCGACCTCGGGGTTGCGGCTGACCCGGTCGTAGCGGTCGGCGCGGAAGGTGGTGATCTCGCACATCAGGCCCTCGACGCGGGCACCGACGGTGCCGAAGGCGATCCCGGTCGTCCATACCGCCGAGGCGAGCGGCTCCACGACGGCCCGGATCCGTTCCGGGCGGGCGTCGGTGGTGAAGTCGAGGTCGGCACACGCGCGGCCCATCAGCGCGTCACGCACGGGACCGCCGACGAGGTGCAGTTCGTGCCCGGCCGCGGCGAAGGCCCGGCCGAGCGCCGCTGCCGCCGGCGGGACGGGGACGAGGTCGGCGGGAGAGCCGGCGGCCGGGGGCCGCGGCGGAGGTGGCGGCGAGGGGGGCGGCGGGGGTGTCGCTGCGGGTGTCACGGACGGCCAGCGTACGCAGTTACCAGGGGAAGCCGGGGCCGGCCGGTTACCATCGAGGCCATGTCCCCCGGTC
>CAZZZE010000510.1:0-2061 GCA_964658365.1 uncultured Jatrophihabitantaceae bacterium | reverse complement strand
CCGTTCCTCGGCCTGGTGCAGATCATCGTCTACACCGGCGCGATCATGATCTTGTTCCTGTTCGTGCTGATGCTCGTCGGCCGCGACGCCTCCGACTCGTTGATCGAGACGCTGCGCGGACAACGCTGGGCAGCCACCCTGTTCGGGCTCGGCTTCGCGGCGCTGGTCGCGATCGTGATCGGCACGTCGCTGCACGGCTCGAAGCCGGTGAACCTCGACGGCCCGAACGGCAACGGTGGCAACGTCAACTCGATCGCCGAGCTGTTGTTCACCAAGTACCTGTTCGCCTTCGAGCTGACCTCGGCGCTGCTGATCGTGGCCGCCATCGGCGCCATGGTGCTCGCACACATCGAGCGCGAGGGTCGCAAGCCGACGCAGAAGAACCTGGCCCGCGATCGCATCCGCAGCGGCCGGCCGCAGCCGCTGCCCGGGCCGGGCGTGCTGTCGACCGGCAACTCGGTGGGCACGCCGGCCCTGCTGCCCGACGGCTCGATCGCGCAGGAGTCGCTCATCATCGGCCGCGAGAGCTTCCCGACGTACCCCGGCCACCGCGGCGCACTGCCCACCGGTGACTACCAGGACAGCGAGGTCAGGCAATGAGGGCCGGCGCGAAGGTGGGGGCGTAGCGATGGACCCGTCCTACTACCTGGTGCTGTCCGCGCTGCTGTTCACGATCGGCGCGGTGGGCGTGCTGGTGCGCCGCAACGCGATCGTGGTGTTCATGTGCGTCGAGCTGATGCTCAACGCCGTGAACCTGACGCTCGTCACCTTCTCGCGCATCAACGGCGACCTGCAGGGCCAGATCATGGCGTTCTTCGTCATGGTCGTCGCCGCCGCCGAGGTCGTCGTCGGGCTCGCGATCATCATGGCCATCTTCCGAACCCGGCGGTCCGCGTCCATCGACGACGCGAACCTGCTCAAGTACTGAAGGACCGAGGAATACAGCGGTGAATACAGCTACCGGGATCCAGTCTGTCGCCTGGCTGCTCATCGCGGTGCCTGCCCTGTCGGCGCTGGTGCTGCTGACGGTGGGCAAGCGCGGTGACAAGTGGGCGCACCTGCTGGGCGCCCTCGTCCCGGTCGCGGCGTTCGTCTACGCGGTGGTCCTGTTCTTCTCGGTCAAGGGCGAGACGAACCGGCACGTCGAGAAGAACTACTTCAGCTGGGTGCCGGTCGCCGGCTTCCACGTCGACTTCGGCCTGCTCACCGACCCGCTGGCGCTCGTGTTCGTCCTGCTCATCACCGGTGTCGGATCGTTGATCCACATCTACGCGGTCGGCTACATGGCGCACGACCCGGGGCGCCGACGGTTCTTCGGCTACTTCAACCTGTTCATCGCCGCCATGCTGCTGCTGGTGCTGGCCAACAGCTACCTGGCGCTCTACGTCGGCTGGGAGGGCGTGGGTGTCGCGTCCTACCTGCTGATCAGCTACTACTTCACCCGCAACTCGGCGGCGACGGCCGGCAACAAGGCGTTCTTCGCCAACCGCGTCGGCGACGTCGGGCTGTCGATCGCGATCATGCTGATGTTCACCTACACCGGCAGCACCGCGTTCGACACCGTCCTGGGCGCGCACTACTCCAAGGGCACGGCCACGGCCATTGCGCTGATGCTGCTGCTCGGCGCGTGCGGTAAATCGGGGCAGTTCCCGCTGCAGACCTGGCTGCCGGACGCGATGGAAGGGCCGACCCCCGTGTCGGCCCTCATTCACGCTGCGACCATGGTCACGGCGGGCGTCTACCTGATCGCCCGCTCTTCGGCGATCTTCAACCTGGCCCCGGCCGCGCAGACGGTCGTCACGATCCTGGGCGCCATCACGCTGCTCTACGGCTGCATCGCCGGCTGCGGGCAGGACGACCTGAAGAAGGTCCTGGCCAACTCGACGATCAGCCAGATCGGCTACATGTTCCTGGCCGTCGGCCTGGGCAAGGGCGTGTACGCGATCGGCATCATCCACCTCGTCGGGCACGGCTTCTTCAAGGCCGCGCTGTTCCTGTCGGCCGGCTCGGTCATGCACGCGATGAACGACCGCATCGACATGCGCCGCTTCGGCGGGCTGT
>CAZZZE010000509.1:0-2086 GCA_964658365.1 uncultured Jatrophihabitantaceae bacterium | reverse complement strand
GGGGGGGGGCGCCCCGGCTGCCGCCGTGCGCGCCTCGACCACCGTGCTCATAACACCTGATGCTCTCACAGCCAAGACGGTGTGCCGGATCGTTATCAGCGCACCGGTCAGGCGCTGCCGCCGGTGTCGCTGGCGGTTTCTCTGCCGGTCGGGCGGCGGCGCAGGATGCCGGCACCGGGGAGCTCGGCCACCACGGAGACGATGCGGTCGATGGTGGCCTGCAGCACCGCGACCTGGCGCTGGGTGTCGAGCGCCGCACGCAGCGCGGGTACCGTCTCGCGGCGCAGCGTCTCCAATGTCTCCGGGACTCCGGCGAGCTCACGCAACGCCGTCGGGTCGAGGGCACCCGCGGCCTTCTCGAGCGGGCCGGTCAAGGTGCGGCTGGCGGCCTCGACCCGGGACACGGCGGCGTCGAGGCGGCCGACCGTCTGGTTGAACCGCTCGAGCGCGTCGTTGAACGACCTGAGCGTGGCCGGCAACTGGCCCAGCAGCCGGGCGTTCTGCTCGATCAGCTCCTGCATCCAACGCGCCTGCTGATCGGCCGAGCGGGCGAGACCGCCGACGACCGGGATCGCGCCGACCGCGGACGGCACCCGTGAGGACGGCGGCTTCTTCGGCACTGCTGCCTCCGTGGGCTGGTGGGGACGGCCACACCCGGCCGGTTGGTTACCTGTCGGTAATAACGAATAGTCTCAGGTCAGGTCGGGCGGCGTCACGTGCGTCCCCGCAGCTGACTCGCAAGGAGAACGCCCGTGCAGCACGACGTCATCGCGGAGAACTGGTTCGTCGACTGGCAGTACCACGACCCGGGCTGGGTACGGATCGGACTCGCCATCGCGATGCTGGTGGTCACGGTCGCCATCGCCGGGCGCCGCGTCGCCTGGCTGGTCAGGTTGATCCGCTCGGGCAAAGCCGACAAGACCCGTCTCGAGGGCATCAACGAGCGCGCCAAGGGCCAGCTCGTCGAGGTGTTGGGGCAGAAGAAGCTGCTGAAGTGGAACGTCCCGGGCGTCGCCCACTTCCTGACGTTCTGGGGCTTCCTCGTCCTGGGCCTGACGATCGTCGAGGCCTACGGCGCGCTGATCGTCAGCCGCGACTTCGCGTTCCCGATCCTCGGGCGCGCCCGCTGGCTGGGCTTCCTCGAGGACCTCTTCGGCCTGCTGGTGCTGCTGGGAATCGTCTACTTCGCGATCAACCGCCTGCGCAACGCGCCCGAGCGCAAGAAGCGGGCCAGCCGGTTCTACGGCTCCCACAACGGGCCGGCCTGGCTGGTGCTCGGCATGATCTTCCTGGTCGTGCTGACGCTGTTCCTGTACCGCGGCGCGCAGTCGGCGTCCGGCCACTTCCCGTGGGGGCACTCGAAGGCGCCGTTCGTGTCGTGGGCCATCGGCAAGGCGCTGCCGTCGGGTGCCTACCTCACCGGCTTCGAGACGTTCTGGATCATCGCGCAGATGGCGGTGATCTTCGGCTTCTCGGTGCTCGTCGTGTACTCCAAGCACCTGCACATCGGCACCGCTCCGCTCAACGTCCTGACCAAGCGCGAGCCCGACGCGCTCGGCCCGCTGCTGCCGGTCACCGACGATGCCGGCAAGGCGATCGACTTCATGGACGCCGAGAACCTGTCCGAGGACACCCTGTTCGGCAAGGGCAAGATCGAGGACTTCACCTGGAAGGGCTACCTCGACTTTGCCACCTGCACCGAGTGCGGTCGCTGCCAGAGCCAATGCCCCGCCTGGAACACCGGCAAGCCGCTGTCGCCCAAGCTCGTGATCATGAACCTGCGCGACCACCTGTTCGCCAAGGCGCCGTACATCTTCGGTCGTGAGGTGCCCGAGGACGCCCAACCGTCGTTCACCGACGAGGGCGTCGAGCACGTCCACGGCGTTCCCGAGTCCGGCTTCGAGCGCGTGCAGGGCTCGGGCGTCGAGCAGGCGCTGCGCCCGCTGGTCGGCACCGCCGAGGAGGGCGGCGTCATCGACCCCGACGTCCTGTGGTCGTGCACCACGTGCGGCGCGTGCGTCGAGCAGTGCCCCGTCGACATCGAGCACATCGACCACATCGTCGACATGCGCCGCTACCAGGTGCT
>CAZZZE010000508.1:0-2089 GCA_964658365.1 uncultured Jatrophihabitantaceae bacterium | reverse complement strand
CGGAGCGGGCTCGACCGGAGCAGGCTGGTCCGGAGCCTCATCCGGGGTCTCGTCCACCTTCTCCAACGACACCGTGCTCGCCGCGGCGACGCTCGCCGAGGTGGGCGGTGCGCACTCTGCGCACGGGCTGAAGCCGTCCTCGAGCGCCTGCGCCAGCGGGATCGGCTCGCTGGCGTCGCGAGCGAGCGAGGCGCACGAACTGCGGTGATACAGCGGCTGGCCGTCGACGACGAGAACGTCGGCGTCGCTGCCGCGACCCGGCGCGGACGCCTGACCGTCGGGGCTCGCCGGGGGGACGCTGACCGGGCCCGGCTCGGATGGCTTGGACGCCGCCTTGGTGCGCTGACGACTCTGCAGGTAGGAGAAGATCATCACGCCGGCCGCGAGTGCGCTGGCCACCAGCGAGGCGACGATCCACGGGACGCTGGACTCGAGGAACCCGACGAAGACGAAGACCGCCGCGAGCACCAGCAGGCCGATCAGCAGCAAGGCACGTCACTCCCCCGAACGCCGGATGCCGTGCCCCCACGGCAGGAGCGCCGGGATCGACGCGCTCCGGTGCGCATCTGTGTGGTTCAGCGTCGACAGGTACGCAGCTGGGGCTCGGCTACTGAGCCTCGGCGTAGTCGCTGTTGGGTGTCGCCGGCTCGGACTTGCCGCTGGCGTCGAGGTCGCGCAGCTGGGACTCGAGGTAGCTCTTGAGCCGGGTGCGGTACTCGCGCTCGAACGTACGCAGCTCCTCGACCCGACGCTCGAGCGCCGCCTTGCGCTGCTCGAACTGCGCGGTGATGGTGGCGGCGCGCTGCTCGGCGTCCTTGACGGTCTGGTTGGCGCGGGCGGTGCTCTCGTCGTCGAGTTGCTTCGCGCGCTGCTCGGCGTCACCGATCTGGCGGGTGGAGTGCTCGTTGGCCGCGTCGACCGTCGACTTCGCCGCCGCGTCGGCCTCGGCGACGAGCCGCTCGGCCTCGGCCTTGGCCTGCGCGAGGTGCTGGTCGGCGGTCTGCTGGGCAAGGGCCAGCATCTGGACGGCCTGCTGGTGGTGCTCGGCCAGCGGGGCCGGGGCCTCGCCCTGCGCCGGCGCGGCCCGGTTCGAACGAGCCTCGGACAGCGCCTTCTGGGCCTGGTCGAGCTCGGCGCGGTTGGCGGCCAGCTGCTGCTCGGTCTGGACCAGTTGCTGCTGCAACGACTGCAGCTGCTGCGCGGCGCCGTCATTGCCCTGGGTCAGCGCCTTCTCGAGCTCCGTAACCCGGCCGTGCAAGCGAGCATTCTCCTCCTGCAACGCGGCGAGCTCGGCCGGGTCGGCGCCACCTTGCGCCCCGGAGGCACCGTCGGCGGCCTGGGCCGGCGCCGGCTGGCCCGAGCGGGCGCGGAGGTCGTTGTTCTCCTCGATGAGGCGGGACAGCTCGACCTCGACGATGTCGAGGAAGGCGTCGACCTCTTCCTCGTCGTACCCGCGCTTGCCGATGGGTGGCTTCTTGAAGGCCACATTGTGCACTTCAGCGGGGGTCAACGGCATTCGGTCACCTCAGTTGCTCGTCACGGCCCGGCGGAGCCGGATCGCGATGCGGTTCGTTCGTCGTCGTTCGTCGGTGAATCTTAGGCACCCTGCACGGTCATGCTCTACACCGAGTCGATTCACGCAAAGCCCAGCGCGACCACTCGCACGACGATGAGCACGATCAGCAGGATGATGACGCTCAGGTCGAGGCTTACAGTACCCAGCTGCAGCGGAGGCACCAATCGACGGAGCAGACGGATCGGCGGATCCGTCGCCACGTACACGAGTTCCAGTCCCACCGCGGCCGTGCCGACCGGTCGCCACTTGCGCGCGAACTGGCGGGTCCACTCGATGACGATGCGCGCCAGGATCACCACGATATAGAGCCACAGAACGTAGCCGATGACCTGCAAGAGCAGTGACATCGTCCGTTCCTTCCCTCTGCGGGCAGCTGGTGCGACCCGTCGGCGGTACTGATGGCACCGGCGCCAACCATGACAACGGCCCGGCACCGGTAATGGTGCCAGGCCGCTGATCGGTGATCTTCACGACTGGTTGAAGAAGCCGTTCTCGATCTTCGCCTTGTCCTGC
>CAZZZE010000507.1:0-2105 GCA_964658365.1 uncultured Jatrophihabitantaceae bacterium | reverse complement strand
GCGCCTCGAGGCCGTGCACATCACCGAGATGCGCGACGACATCTACTACGCCGAGTTGCGGTTCACCGGCGGCGTCACCGTCAGCGCGCGACCGTCCGATGCGATCGCGCTCGCCCTGCGGGCCGACGTCGCGATCCTGGGCTCGGACTCCGTGCTCGACGCTGCCGGGATCGAGATCCCGGACGAGCAGGAGGACGAGGTCGAGAAATTCAAGGAGTTCCTCGACAACATCTCGCCCGAGGACTTCGCGTCCGGAGCCTGACCGCTGCCTCAACCTCGACGTGAGGGTTATGAAATGCGGCGCGTCGCATTGACCCGCGTCTCACACCGTCCTACCGTCAGCTCAGCAAATGACGTGCGTGGCATTCGCGGGGATGCCAGCACCGGACGCCCGGCTCCAGCCGGGCGACAGAGCGGGGAACGCATGAGCGAGCAAGCGGTATGAACGAGCTTCCGGAGCAAGGCGCGCTGTTCGCGGACCCGTCCGACTCTGAGGGCGAGGACATCGTCGGCTACCGCGGACCCACCGCCTGCTCGGCGGCGGGAATCACCTACCGCCAGCTCGACTACTGGGCGCGCACCGACCTGGTCAACCCCACGGTCCGCACCGCGACCGGCTCGGGCAGCCAGCGGCTGTACTCCTTTAAGGACATCCTCGTCCTCAAGGTCGTCAAGCGGCTGCTCGACGCCGGGGTCTCGCTGCAGAACATCCGCGTCGCCGTCGAGGCCCTGCGGGCCCGCGGGGTCGACGACCTCGCCCAGGTGACGCTGCTGTCCGACGGAGCGACCGTCTACGAGTGCACCTCCTCGGAGGAGGTCGTCGACCTGCTGCAGGGTGGCCAGGGCGTGTTCGGCATCGCGGTCAGCGGCGCGTTGCGCGAGCTGCGAGGCACGCTGGCCCACCTGCCCGGCGAGCGGGCCGGCATCGTCGAGATCGACGACGCCGCCAGCACCGCGCGCGACGAGCTGTCCCAGCGGCGCCAGCGTCGTTCGGCCACTGCCTGACGGATCGCTCACACCGCTCGTCGGAGCCGGGCTCGGGCGAGCGCGCCTGGTAGCGTCGCCAACGGCTGACAACCACGCTCGGGAGAGCCGATCGCAACGCTTGCGAATCGGCGCCGAAGGGGCAACCTCCCCGGAACCTCTCAGGCACCAGGACCGAGCGGACGAGGCCAGTCTGAAGGGACACGTTTCCGACAGACGGGGATGCGGTCGCCGTGCGGTGATCGTGTCGATCCGTCTTCCGGAGCGTTCATGAGCAGCCAGCCCGTCCCCGCCCTGCGCGACCTCGAGCACGCCGACCGCTTCGCCGACCGGCACATCGGCCCTGACCCGGCCGCGCGCCAGACGATGCTCGACGCCCTCGGGTACGCAGGCATGGACGACCTGCTGGCTGACGCCGTACCGGCCAGCATCCGCGAGAAGCTGTCGCTCGCCCTGCCGCCGGCGGCGTCGGAGGCCGAGGTCGCGGCCGAGCTGCGCGCGCTCGCCGATCGCAACGAGGTGCTGACCTCGATGATCGGCCTGGGCTACTACGGCACGGTGACCCCGGCGGTCATCCGTCGCAACGTGCTCGAGAATCCCGCGTGGTACACCGCCTACACGCCCTACCAGCCCGAGATCAGCCAGGGCCGGCTCGAGGCGCTGATCAACTTCCAGACCGTCGTCGAGGACCTCACCGGGTTGCCGGTCGCCGGCGCGTCGGTGCTGGACGAGGGCACCGCCGCGGCCGAGGCGATGGCGCTGGCGCACCGGGCCGCGAAGAAGGGGGACGTGTTCGTCGTCGACGCCGACGCCCTGCCGCAGACCATCGACGTCGTGCGCACCCGGGCCACCCCGCTCGGCCTGACCGTCGTCGTGCAGTCACTCGACGAGCCGCTGCCGAGCGAGGGCGTCTTCGGCGTGCTGGTGCAGTACCCCGGCGCGTCGGGGCGCATCCGCGACCTGCGGCCGCTCGTCGACGCGGCGCACGACCAGGGAGCCTTGGTGATCGTGGCCGCCGACCTGCTGGCGCTGACGCTCATTACGCCGCCCGGCGAGTTCGGCGCCGACCTCGCGGTCGGCACCACGCAGCGCTTCGGTGTGCCGATGGGCTTCGGTGGACC
>CAZZZE010000506.1:0-2128 GCA_964658365.1 uncultured Jatrophihabitantaceae bacterium | reverse complement strand
CCCTCATCGAGCCGCGCTCGCGCAGGCCGCGAGATCGCTGGGCAGCTGACCGGCCACCGGGGGCGGCGCCACGCTGGACGAGGTCGCGGCCGGCACCCCGCCGACGAGCACGCCGGCGCGGATCTGCGCGCCGTCGATGGCCAGCGCGGCGATGACCCGGTCGGCCTGATCGGGCTCGACGGCGATCACGACGTCCTGCCCGTCGGAGGTGCTGCTCAACGACCCGTCGCCCTTGCGCACGCTCTGCACGGTGACGTCGGCCAGCAGGACGACGCTCGCGCACGTCGACGACGACACCCACACCTTGATCCGCTGACCGGTGCGCAGGTCGGGTGCGGCGCCGGCCGCGAACGGCACGGTCACCGTGGCGCCGGCGCGGATCGACGCGACCGCAGCCGCGGGTACGAGCTCGCCGGAGGTGACGGCGCGGTCGAGCTTGCGACCCACCGCATCGCCGATCCGGTCCAGGTACACCGCCCGCCCGTCGTCGGGCAGCTGGGCCTTGACGGTGGTGAGGTCGGCGGCGCGCAGTACGGTTCCGGCGGCGAGGTCGTGCCGCGCCGCGACGACGGCATGCGTCTCGCTGGCGCGCGAGACCACGGTCGCCCCGATGAGCACCGCAGCGACGACGAGCACCACGCCGAGCACGAGCCGCAGATCGAGCCAGCGCGGCGTCGCGATGCGGCGGGGTTCGGGAGACGGTGCGACCACGACGCGATTTTGCCGGACGGGCGCGGGGACGGCGAATCAGCCTGTGGACAGCCACGCCGGCCGGGCACCACCTGCCACACTGGTCAGCGAAGCGACCGAGTGCACCCGAACGCGGAGGACGAGACCGCCGTCATGGCCGAACCGCGATTCCTGACCCTGACCGACGTCGCCGAGGTGCTCAACATCTCCCAGTCGCAGGTCTACGCCCTCGTGCGCAACAACGAGCTCGCGGCCATCAAGATCGGCGGGCGGGGCCAGTGGCGGGTCGAGCGCGACCGGCTCGAGGACTACATCACCCGGATGTACGAGCAGACGAGCGACTTCATCGCTCAGCATCCGTTCGTCGAGGCCGGCACCGACCCCGACGAGGGCTGAGCAGGCCGAGCACGGCCGAGCGGGGCCGGGCCAAGCTCACCGGCCGCGGCGCACCGCCGTGATCGCGCCGAGCGGCACGGTCTCGATCTCGCGAACCTCGCCACGCCGCCTGACCTCGCCTGCCGCGTGCGTGGCGACCTCAACGAAGTCGGCCCCGATCCGGTCGAGTGTCGCGTCGAGCACCGTGCCGTCGATGAGGTGCACGCGCGCCGTCGACCGGTCGCGCGCGATGCCGCGCAGCGCGTGGCGCAGGCCCAGGCGCGAATCGACCGCGCCCAGAGAGTCCGGCACCGCCGAGTAGCGCGCGAGCCCACGTAAGCGCAGCACGTGGGCCAGGACGACGACGGCCTCCCGGCCGTCGAGCTCGTCGACGAGCACCCAGTCCGGACCGACCCGGGTCACCGCGCCGGTGATCGTCAGACCGCCCTGGACGTGCCAGCGCAGCGGCGTATCGACGGCGGCGCGCACGCGGTCGAGCAGCGAGAGCGTGCCGACCTCACCACGGGTGCGCTCGTCGACCTCGCCGGCCAGCTCGGCGCGGGCGAGGGCGGCTGCCTGCGCTTCGAGATCGGCGAACAGCTCGTCCCAGCGCACCTCGCCATCCTGCCCGGACGGCGCGCCGAGTCAAACCGACTTGACGCCCGTCAAGCAGCCGCATATAAACGCAAACACAAGCAAACGAAAGGTTCAGCCGGTGTCGTTCCGCCCCACCCGCCTGACGGCCCTGGTCCTCGGCGACGCCACGGTGCTGCTCGGGGTCCACCCGCGGTGGCACGCCGTCGGCACCGGTCTGGCCCGTCCGGATGCGTGGCTCGACACGGCCGGCCCGGACACCGCCGCCGCCGCGCTGTGCGCTGTCCTGCTCTGGCTCGCGGCGGCGTGGGTGGCCCTCGGAGTGGTCGCCGCGCTGGGCCGCCGGCTGCCCGGCCCGGCGGGCCGGGCCTGCGCCCGCTGCCTGCGCGCCGTCGTGCCGACGCTGCTGCTGCGGGCGGTTCTCGGGTCGACCGGGCTCGCCGTCCTCGCCGCCCCGGCCGCGCATGCG
>CAZZZE010000505.1:0-2150 GCA_964658365.1 uncultured Jatrophihabitantaceae bacterium | reverse complement strand
ATCACCTTCGACCCGGTCGAGCGCGCCGACGACATGAAGAAGTACGGCGGCTTCATCCCGGGTATCCGCCCGGGCCGCCCCACCGCCGAGTACCTGCAGTTCGTCCTGTCGCGCATCACGCTGCCGGGCTCGATCTACCTGGGCATCGTGGCCGTGCTGCCGAACTTCTTCTTCAGCCTGACCAGCGGCAACAACCAGAACTTCCCGTTCGGCGGCACCGCCGTGCTGATCATGGTGGGCGTGGGTCTCGACACGGTGAAGCAGATCGAGAGCCAGCTGATGCAGCGCAATTACGAAGGCTTCCTGCGTTGAGGCTGGTGCTCGTGGGCCCGCCGGGCGCGGGCAAGGGGACGCAGGCGGAGTTCATCGCCGAGCACTTCAGCATCCCCAAGATCTCTACCGGCGACATCTTCCGGGCCAACGTGTCCGGCGGCACCGACCTCGGCCGGCTGGCCAAGAAGTACATGGACGCCGGCGACCTGGTTCCCGACGAGGTCACCAATGCGATGGTCCGCGATCGACTGGCCCAGCCCGACGCGACGGAAGGCTTCCTGCTCGACGGGTTCCCCCGCAACGTCGCCCAGGCCGGCGAACTCAACGGCATCCTGCACGAGATCGGCGCTCCGCTGTCGGTGGTCCTCGACCTCGAGGTCGATCACGACGAGGTCGTCAAACGGCTGTCCGGGCGGCGCACCTGCAAGAAGTGCGGCCACGTGTGGCACCTCGAGTACGACGCGCCGTCGTCGGCCGGCATCTGCGACCGGTGTGGCGGTGAGCTCTACCAGCGCGACGACGACCTGCCCGACACCGTCCGGCACCGTCTCGACGTGTACGCCCTGCAGACCGCACCGCTGATCGACTTCTACACCCAGGTCGGCCAGCTCATCTCGATCGACGCCCTGGGCGCGGTCGAGGACGTCACCGAGCGCGCCATCGCCGTCCTCACCCCGTTCGCGGACTGACCGTGCGCGGCATGCCCGAACGCATCCAGCTCAAGTCCGGCGAGCAGATCGCGCTGATGCGCGAGGCCGGCCTGGTGGTGGCCCGCGCGCTGGCCGCCATGCGTGCCGCCGCCGCGCCCGGCGTCTCGACGCTCGACCTGGACGCCGTCGCCCGCGACGTCCTGCGCGAGGCCGGCGCCACCCCGTCCTTCCTGAACTACCACGGGTTCCCCGCGGTCATCTGCGCGTCGGTGAACGAGCGCGTCGTGCACGGCATCCCGTCGGCGAGCGAGAAGCTCGTCGAGGGCGACCTCATCTCGATCGACTTCGGCGCGATCGTCGAGGGGTGGCACGGCGACTCCGCGATCTCGGTGCCCATCGGCGAGGTTGCCCCCGAGGTCGCCGAGCTCTCGCGGGTGTGCGAGGCCTCGATGTGGGACGGCATCGCCGCGGTCCGCGACGGCGGCCGGCTCACCGACATCTCGCACGCCGTCGAGTCCTCGATCCGCGCGGCCGGCCGCTACGGCATCGTCGCCGGGTACGGCGGGCACGGCATCGGCACCGAGATGCACATGGCCCCGCACATCCTCAACTACGGCAAGCCCGGCAAGGGTCCGCGGCTCACGCCGGGTATGGCGCTGGCCATCGAGCCCATGGTCACCCTCGGGTCCCGTGCCACCGAGGAACTCGACGACGGCTGGACGGTCGTCACCGCCGACGGCTCGTGGGCCGCGCACTGGGAGCACACCGTCGCCCTGCTCGAGGACGGGCCCTGGGTGCTGACCGCCGAGGACGGCGGGCGCGCCGCGCTGGCCGACCGGGGTGTCGCACTGTCGGCCCGCGCCGCCTCAGCGGGGTCCAGCCGCAGCTGATCGCGCGCAGCGCTCGGGCCGGCGCAGCGGCCGCCACAGGGCGGCACCGGGACGTCCGGCCCACCGTTGGGCGTCTTTTGGATACCGGCCGGGACGCGGGTAGAGTGGCCTGTTGGCGCGTGCCGCCCCCTTCGTTGTGTCCGCTGTGGCCGCGGACCGAAGGGCGGAGCATCCCTCACGGCGGCGCCTGGACCACACGCACGAGTACCGACGAGCAACACCGAAATGCGGAGGATATGGCAAAGAAAGACGGCGCCATCGAGGTCGAAGGCCGCGTGGTCGAGCCGCTGCCCAACGCGATGTTCCGGGTGGAACTGAGCAACGGGCACAAGGTTCT
>CAZZZE010000504.1:0-2151 GCA_964658365.1 uncultured Jatrophihabitantaceae bacterium | reverse complement strand
CGGTTCTTGACGGTGATGTAGTTGCGGTGCTTGCACACCTGGCACGCCAGGGTGATCTTCGGACGAACGTCGGTGGCTGCCACGGTCGGAGCCCTTCCCAGTCAGTGGTGCAGATGAAAAAGCAGAACATCTAGATGTAGCGAGGGCGGGACTTGAACCCGCGACACAACGATTATGAGCCGTTTGCTCTACCAGCCTGAGCTACCCCGCCCCGGAACTTGCACGCGCCCTGCGACATTGCCGCGGGGCGACGCCGAGCCCCCTTACGGAATCGAACCGTAGACCTTCTCCTTACCATGGAGACGCTCTGCCGACTGAGCTAAGGGGGCGTTCGAGCACTTCGACCTGCGCTCGTGCACACTCACGGCGCCAGCGAGCCAGCCTACACGACGCACCGTTGGCGCCACCGACACCGAATGGTCGAACCGGACCCGGCGCACACAAGTGTCAGGCCGCCGAACGGGGGGGTCGGCGGCCTGACGCTTCCAGTATGCCTCTGATCGCGGACGCGCAAACCAAACTTTCCGGTAGCGGTTGCAGGTGCAATCAGGTTTAGTCTGTGTTAGCTTTTCTAGGTGATTGCGTCGCGACACGCCGTTGTGCGCGACCCCTCTGCGCTACCAGTTCCAGTTCTGCATGTCGATCACCGCCTTCCGGCACCAGCACTTGCCTATCCACTGTCAAGGACATTGGCTCCTGCACGAGCGGTGCTCACCAGTTCCAGTTCTGCACGCGCGCTCCTTCCGCTCGAGTCCCGCAGCCCGGTATGACCCCGGAACGAGCACGGCCCATGGGCGAGATGGGCCCGGCAGTCGCGGTGTACCGGAGGGACGATCAATGATTCCCATCCGATGGTTAGCTCACCGTAAGCAAGTGAGTACTGTGCGTAATCATCGGCGCTGGGCTGTGTTCGAACTACCGCGTGCCGGCATGCTGTTCCTCCTCACTGTTGAAGTGGTGACGCTGCTCGCAGTCCTCGCGGTGTGGACGCACGCCTCGGCGGATGCAACGCCCTTGGCCCGGCTGGGCACGCTGCTGGCGCTCTCGCTCGTGTACGCCGAGGTCACCGATCGCGTCGAGCGGTTGTGGGTCTGGTTGCACGCCGACCAGGGCGCCTGGGTGGGGCAGACCTCGATCCTGTTGTTCGTCGGGGTGCTGGCGCTGCCCACCTGGGCGGCGCTCGCGCAGGCCGTCATCGCCTATGCCCACATCGGGCTGCGCAACAAGCGGCACGCCACCGCCCCGGCCCACCGGTGGGTCTGGTCGGCGACCACCGTCGTGTTGGGCACCCTCGCGTCGTCCTACGCCTTCCACTGGTTCGGCGGAAACGCCGAGCAGGTCGGTGTCCTCGATCTGCTCGCCATCCTCGGGGCGGCCGCGCTGTACAGCGGCGTGAACCTGGCGGTCCTGATCGTCGGGATGTACCTCGCTCTGCGACCGCCCAGCGTCCGGGAGCTGCTGCCCGACCGCAACCAGGTCTCCTACGAGGCGGCGAAGCTGCTGCTCGGAGTCGTGGGTTGCGTCCTGCTCGTACACGCCGTGTTCCTCTTCCCGGCCGTGATGGTGTTCGGGGCGATGCTGCACCGCAGCACGCTGGTCGGCGAGCTGCGCGCGGTGGCCTCGACAGACGTCAAGACCGGACTGCTCACCTTCCGAGCCTGGAGCGAGCAGGCCGAGGGCTCGCTAGCACGCTGCGAGCGAACGGGACAGCCGGCCTCGCTGGTGCTGCTCGACCTTGACCACTTCAAGCGCCTCAACGACACCCACGGCCACAGCGCCGGTGACCGGGCGCTCGCCAGGATCGGCGCAATCCTCATCGACGAGATCCGGACGCGGGACTGCGTCGGACGTTACGGCGGTGAGGAGTTCGTGGTCTTCCTGCCCGGGACGACCGAGGCCCAGGCCGTCGAGATCGCGCAGCGGCTGCGCGAGCGGATCGCGACCAACACCACCAGCGCTGCCGTCACCGCATCGCTCGGCGTCGCGGCGATCGGTCCGAACCGGGTCACCCTCGGACAGCTGATCGACGCCGCCGACGCGGCGATGTACGAGGCCAAGGAACGAGGTCGCAACACCGTCTGCACCGCCTCGACGACATCGGCCGCCTCGACCGCATAGGTCACCGGCTCGAGCTCCGACGACGAGCCCGCC
>CAZZZE010000503.1:0-2152 GCA_964658365.1 uncultured Jatrophihabitantaceae bacterium | reverse complement strand
TCCGAGGGCATCGCCGTCGGCATGGCCACCCGCATCCCGCCGCACAACCTGCGCGAGCTGGCGGCCGGCGTCACCTACGCCCTCGACCACCCCGATGCCACCGACGAGGAACTGCTCGAGAAGCTGATCGAGCTCATCACCGGCCCCGATTTCCCGACTAAGGGCCTGATCGTCGGCCGCGACGGCATCGAGGACGCCTACCGCACCGGCCGCGGCTCGATCCGCATGCGCGCGGTGGTCGAGATCGAGGAGGACCAGAAGGGCGCGACGATCCTGGTCATCACCGAGCTGCCCTACCAGGTCAACCCCGACAACCTGGTCACCTCGATCGCCGAGCAGGTCAAGGAAGGCAAGATCGGCGGCGTCCGCAACATCCACGACGAGAGCTCCGACCGCATCGGCATGCGCATGGTCATCACGCTCAGCCGCGATGCCGTCGCCAAGGTCGTGCTGAACAACCTGTTCAAGCACACCCAGCTGCAGACGACCTTCGGCGCCAACATGCTGGCCATCGTCGACGGCGTCCCGCGCACGCTGCGCATCGACCAGTTCGTGACGCACTACGTCGATCACCAGGTCGAGGTCATCGTCCGGCGCACCCGCTACCTGCTCAAGCAGGCCGAGGAGCGCGCGCACATCCTGCGGGCACTGCTCAAGGCCCTCGACCAGCTCGACGCGGTCATCGCGCTCATCCGCAACGCGCCCTCGGCTGAGGCGTCGAAGTCCGGGCTCATGGAACTGCTGGAGATCGACGACATCCAGGCCACCGCCATCCTGGACCTCCAGCTGCGCCGTCTCGCGGCGCTCGAGCGCCAGCGCATCATCGACGAGGCCGCCGAGATCGAGGCCAAGATCGCCGACTACAACGACATTTTGGCCAAGCCGGGTCGGCAGCGGCAGATCATCCGCGACGAGATGAACGAGATCGTCGACAAGTACGGCGACGAGCGGCGCACCCGGATCATCCCGCACGACGGCGATGTGTCGATCGAGGACCTCATCGCGCAGGAGGACGTCGTCGTCACCATCACTCGTGGTGGGTACGCCAAGCGCACCAAGACCGACCTGTACCGCGCGCAGCGGCGTGGCGGCAAGGGCGTGCAGGGCGCGAACCTGCGTCAGGACGACATCGTCGAGCACTTCTTCGTGTCGTCCACGCACGACTGGATCCTGTTCTTCACCAACAAGGGCCGGGTCTACCGCGCGAAGGCCTACGAGCTGCCCGAGGCCAACCGCAACGCGCGCGGCCAGCACGTCGCCAACCTGCTGGCCTTCCAGCCGGACGAGCAGATCGCCGACGTCATCACCCTGAAGAACTACGAGGTCGCGCCCTACCTGGTGCTTGCCACCAAGCACGGGCTGGTGAAGAAGACCAAGCTCACCGACTTCGACTCCAACCGGTCCGGCGGACTGGTCGCGATCAACCTGCGCGAGGACGACGAGCTGATCGACGCCGCCCTCATCTCGGCCTCGCACGACCTGCTGCTGGTCAGCCGGCGCGCGATGTCGATCCGCTTCACCGCCGACGACGACGCACTGCGGCCGATGGGCCGGGCCACGTCGGGCGTGTTCGGCATGCGATTCAACGACGGTGACTCGCTGCTGTCAATGGTCGTGGTCGAGGACGAGAACGCCGAAATCTTGGTCGCCACTGAGGGTGGATACGCCAAGCGGACGCGGGTCGGGGAGTATCCCGTCCAGGGCCGAGGAGGCAAGGGCGTGCTCACCGCGCGTATCGTCTCCACCCGAGGTGGACTTGTGGGTGCCATTGCTGTCGCCCCCAGGGACGAGATCTATGCGATCACCTCGGACGGCGTGGTCATCCGCACCACCGCCGGAGAGGTACGCCGGGCGCAGCGCCAGACCATGGGTGTGCGGCTGATGAACCTTCCCGACGGAGTGCTGCTGAACGCCATCGCACGCAACGCCGACGAGCCGGACGAGACGGAGTGACATGACGCAAGGCGGAGCCTCCAGCGGCCCACCAGGCCAGCAGGCCGCGCCCCGCAGTACCGATTACGGGTACTCGGCTCCGCAGCACACCGTCGGCGGCAACGGGTCGTCCTCGGCGTGGGCGCCGGGTGGGCCGGACCCGGCCGGCTACGGCGCGGCCGGCGCCGACTCCCCCACCGGATCGCTGCCGTCCCTGCCG
>CAZZZE010000502.1:0-2156 GCA_964658365.1 uncultured Jatrophihabitantaceae bacterium | reverse complement strand
AGTTCGAACGCCTCGGCTGGACCGTCCGCATCACCGACGGCCGACCGGTCTGGACACCACCCCGACTCATCGACCCAGCCCAGACACCCATCCGGGTCTGAGGCGTTCTCCTCGCGGTGTCGTCAGTAGTTGCACGAGGACAACGACTGCTTGTAACCCTGGTTGAACGCCTTGATGCGGTCGAGGCCGGTGGTGCCGCGGGCGCCGAACGCACGGTCCTGCCCGGCGAGGTCGAGCAGCGCCGACACCGCCTCGTCCAGGTCCGCGGGGGACAGCGTGAAGTCGTGCCCGGGCGTTCCGGACGCGACGTTGATGTCCTTCGCGTAGGCGCCGGTGTAACAGACCGCCGCCTGCAGCGCCTTTCCGGTGTCCATGTCGGCGCCGAAGAACTGGTGCCGTACTGCCAGGCCCCAGCCCACCGAGATCAACTCGCCGAGGGCGTAGTCGGCCGGTTGGCTGAACACCAGCGTGACGTTCCCGGTGTCGGGGTCGAACTGCGTCCCGGGCAGGCTGTTGTAGGCGGCGCTCGCGAAGCTCTTGCTGAAGTAGACGGTGTTGTCGTCCGGGCAGTACCCGAACTCGCCGCTCGGTGTGCCGCCGCACTTCGGGTGATCGGCCTGCGCCAGCTTCACCGGCTTGAAGGTCTTGTTGATCGTCTTGCCGGTCGCGGTCCAGAACCGGTTGAGGTCGCTCACCAGACCGTTGCTCGAACTGGTGTCGATGACCTCGCTGAGTGGCTCGTTACCGCCGGAGTCGTAGTCGCTCTGGCTGGAGAACGGCCGCTCGGTGAACGTCCGGTTGAAGTAGCTGTCGGAGTAGCAGTACGAGACGCCGTTCTTGAGACCGTCGGCCAGTGCCGAGAGCCGGTCGAAGCCGTTGCCGTGGGAGATCTCGTTGATCGTGCCGGGGGTCGAGTCGCGGCCGTCGAGGAAGCCCTCGAGCGCGTCGTCGAGGTCGGCCGGCGTCACGTCGACGAAGTGCGAGTCCTGGTGCTTGAGTGCCGACGCCGCCCAGGCGCCGGCGGCGCAGTCGGCCTGCGACTCGGTGTAGATCGTGGCCAGCCGGGGCGACTTGTCGAACACCCCGAGGCGGTAACTGATCGCATGCCCGAACTCGTGGGCGAAGATCAGCGCGACCATCAGGCTGCCGTACTGCTTGGCCAGCTGGGCGAACAGGTGCGTGTCGGAGCGGTCCCAGGCGATCGAGTCGTCGTCGACGCAGAATGCGCCGTTGTCGACGATGTAACTGGCGCTGTCGGAGATGCAGCCGGCGTTGGCGGCCGGGCCGCTGACCTCGCCGGTGTTCGCCACCTGAAGGCCGTCGACGGAGTACAGGCCGCCCTTCAGCGGCTGCAGCGCCTTGCCGCCCGAGATCTTCGGGAACTCCACCTTCCAGAACGCCTCGATGTCGCTGAGCGCGTTCTGCACCGTCTGGTCGAAGCTGCTGGTCTTGTCGACGCCGACGACGTTGAGGGTGGCGTTCGCCGCGTTCTTGGCGCTGGGTTCACCGGTCAACGTGGACGCACAGCCGCTGAGGCTCAGCACCGCGACGGTGCCCAACGCGGTGGCCCTGACCCAGTGCCGAACTCGGCCTCGCATGGCGACTCCCAACCCAGAAGGTCCGGTCCGGACGGGACGCAGCATGATCCTTGCGATCCGGTCTGATCTCTGGCGGGAGTGTAAACGGCCGCGGCGCGCTGCCGCTGCGTCCGCGCTCCGTTTGCAAGACTGACGTGATGGGACGGCATTCGGCACCCGACGACGACGAGGACGCCGGCCTGCCGGCCGATCCGTCCGACGAGTCGACGGCGACGGCGCTCGCCACCATGCCGCCCGGGCGGCACTCCAGCGACGTCGGTCAGCGGCCGCGTCCGGGACGAGCCCAGCCGCACGACGGCCCGTCGACCAAGGGTCTGGACCTCATCGAGGAGGCCCTCGACGTCAGGTTCCCCGACGATCGTGCGACCGCCCCGTCCACCGAGCCCCCGCCCGGGCCCGACGACCGCACCGCCGAGATCCCGCTCGCCGAGATCGCGCGCGACGACCGCCCGCTGCCCGAGGAGGTCACCACCCAGCTCGCGCCGGTCGGCGACTCCGGGGCCGGCGTCGCCGCGCCGCCCGCAGCGCCCCCAGCGCCCCCAGGGCCGACCGGCCGAG
>CAZZZE010000501.1:0-2158 GCA_964658365.1 uncultured Jatrophihabitantaceae bacterium | reverse complement strand
GCGATCACGGTGTCCAGCCGTCCGAACCGCTCGACGGTGGCCGCCACCGCGGCGAGCGCAGCAGGGCGCCCGGCACGTCGCCGTTGACCCGGTGCCCGCTGGCCGCCCACCGCTCGGCGGCGCACCGCCGCGCCTCGGCCACCCGGGCCGCGACGGTGGCGCTGGTCTCGCGGTCGGTGGCGTCGTCGAACAGGTCCGCGTGCAGCACCGGCTCGACCCGGACACGCAGATCGATGCGGTCCATCAACGGACCCGACAACCGCTGCTGGTGCCGCCGGCGCGCCGAGGGAGCGCACTCGCACTCCGAGGGCCGGCGCGCGCACGCGCAGGGGTTGGCTGCCATGACGAGCTGGAAGCGCGCCGGGTAGCGGACCGCGCCGCCCCGGCGGTGCAGCACGACCTGGCCGCTCTCGATCGGTTGCCGCAGGGCGTCGAGCGCCTGCGGCGAGAACTCGGAGACCTCGTCGAGGAACAGCACGCCGTGGTGCGCCAGGCTGATGGCGCCGGGCCGGGCAAGGGTGGACCCGCCGCCGACGAGCGCGGCCATCGTGGCGGTGTGGTGCGGTGCCTGCAGGGGTGGGCGGCGCACGAGGACCGGGCGGTCGCGCAGCATGCCGACGACCGAGTGCACGGCCGCGACCTCGAGCGCGGCGGCGTCGTCCAGCGATGGGAGCACCCCGGGCAACCGTTCGGCCAGCATGGTCTTGCCCGCTCCCGGCGCCCCGACCAGGTAGAGGTGGTGGCCGCCCGCCGCCGCGATCTCGAGGGCCCGCTTGGCGCCGACCTGGCCGGCGACGTCGGCGAGATCGGGGCCGCGTCCGTCGCCGGGATGCTCGTCGCTCGCCGGCACGGCCCGCGGCAGCGCGGGACCCGACCCGCTGAGGAAGGCGATCACGTCGCGCAGGTGGTCGGCCGCGAACGTCTCGATGCCGTCGACCAGCGCCGCCTCGGCCCCGTTGCCCGACGGGACGACGACCCGGCGGATGCCACACCGCCGAGCGGCCAGCACGCTGGGCAGCACGCCGCGCACCGGCCGGAGCCCGCCGTCGAGCCCGAGCTCGCCGAGCCACGCGGTCCGGGCGACGGAGGCCACCGGAACTGCGCCGGCAGCGGCCAGTACCGCCAGCCCGACCGCGAGGTCGAATCGCGAGCCGACCTTGCGGACGTCGGCGGGCAGCAGCGCCACCGTGATCCGGCGGTTCGGCCACTCGGCCCCGGAGTTGTGCAGCGCGGCCCGCAGCCGGTCGCGGGACTCCATGACCGAGGCGTCGGGTAGGCCGGTGAACGACAACCCCGGCAGGCCGGCGGTGATGTCGCACTCGATCTCGACCAGCTCGCCCTCGAGACCGGTCAGGGCGACGGCGTGGGTGCGGGACAGGCCCATCAGAACGCCGATCGCAGGTGGGTGAGGTCCGGCGGTCCGAAGCGGTGCCGCACGACCGACACGACGTCGAAGCGCAGCTCGCGATAGGAACCGACGGTGTCGCGGTACTCGGCCAGCCACTGGACGGCGAGCCTACGGATGCGCTGGCGCTTGAGCGCGTTGACCGCCTCGGCCGGCGAGCCGAAGGCCATCGACGAGCGGGTCTTGACCTCGACGAACACCAGCGCCGCGTCGTCGCGGCCGACGATGTCGAGCTCGCCGTCACGGCAGCGCCAGTTCTGCGACAGGATCGCCAGGCCCGTCTCGCGCAGGTACTCGGCGGCGACCTGCTCTCCGTACCGGCCGACGGCATCCTTGACTCGCATGTGCCGAGCGTGGCGGATCGGCGGCCGCACGGGCGGCTGCCCGTCCGCCGTTGTGGACGGGCGGGCGCGAGCGGCATGACGCACCCACCGCATCCACCGCACCCCCGGCCAGCGCGCTCCCCGGTCAGGTGCGCCCGGCGGCCTCGCCCGGCAGGTCGTCGCAGCCGCCGCCGAGGTCGAGCCGCGGCCCGTACTGCGCTCGGTGCCGCCGCCGGGTCGGGCTCTGGGCGCGCACGGCGGCTGCGGCCGTGGCGTCGATGCTCAGTAGCGCGCTCAGCGCGTCGCGCGTGCGGTCGCCCGCCCGCTCGCCGACCGCGATGCCGGCGGCCCGCCAGCGGGTCAGGACCTGACGGGCGGCCTGCGGACCGAGGCCGGTCGCCGCGCAGACGCCGCCGGTCGTCACGCTCGG
>CAZZZE010000500.1:0-2168 GCA_964658365.1 uncultured Jatrophihabitantaceae bacterium | reverse complement strand
TTCAACTCGATCTCGATCTCCGGCTACCACATCCAGGAGGCCGGGGCGACGGCCGACCTCGAGCTGGCGTACACGCTGGCCGACGGCGTCGAGTACCTGCGCGCCGGGCTCGCCGCGGGCCTGGACATCGACACGTTCGCCCCGCGGTTGTCGTTCTTCTGGGCCATCGGCATGAACTTCTTCATGGAGGTCGCGAAGCTGCGCGCCGGGCGGCTGCTCTGGGCCAAGCTGGTGAAGCAGTTCGACCCGCAGAGCGCGAAGTCGCTGTCGCTGCGCACGCACTGTCAGACGTCGGGCTGGTCACTGACCGCGCAAGACGTGTTCAACAACGTCATCCGCACCTGCGTCGAGGCCATGGCCGCCACCCAGGGCCACACCCAATCGCTGCACACCAACGCGCTCGACGAGGCGCTGGCGCTGCCCACCGACTTCAGCGCCCGGATCGCTCGCAACACGCAGTTGCTGTTGCAGCAGGAGTCCGGCACCACTCACGTCATCGACCCGTGGGGCGGTTCGGCGTACGTCGAGAAGCTGACCTACGACCTCGCGCGGCGCGCGTGGGCGCACATCACCGAGGTCGAGCAGGCCGGCGGCATGGCGCGCGCGATCGACGAGGGCCTGCCCAAGATGCGCATCGAGGAGGCCGCGGCGCGCACCCAGGCGCGCATCGACTCCGGGCGCCAGCCGCTGATCGGCGTCAACAAGTACCGCCTCGAGACCGAGGACGAGCTCGATGTGCTGAAGGTCGACAACGCCGGTGTCCGCCGCGAGCAGGCCGACAAGCTGCAGCGACTGCGCGACGAGCGCGACAGCGACGATGTCCGGTCCGCGCTCGAGAAGCTGACGAACGCGGCGGGAT
The DNA here is from genome assembly GCA_964658365.1 of uncultured Jatrophihabitantaceae bacterium. Taxonomy (GTDB): domain Bacteria; phylum Actinomycetota; class Actinomycetes; order Mycobacteriales; family Jatrophihabitantaceae; genus Jatrophihabitans. The sequence continues at coordinate 1,309 of CAZZZE010000500.1, read as the reverse complement.
CGAGGGACGGGTCGGGCGGCACGGGCAACCTGCTCGCGCTGGCCATCGACGCGGCGCGCGCGAAGGCGACCGTCGGGGAGATCTCCGACGCGCTGGAGGCGGTCTACGGTCGGCACCAGGCGACGATCCGGACGATCTCGGGGGTCTACCGGCAGGAGGCTGGTGACATGGATCTGATCACGCAGGCGCGGGCGGCCGCCGACGGGTTCGCCGAGGCGCAGGGCCGCCGCCCGCGCATCCTGATGGCCAAGATGGGCCAGGACGGCCACGACCGGGGCCAGAAGGTGCTGTCGACGGCCTACGCCGACCTCGGCTTCGACGTCGACGTGGGCCCGCTGTTCCAGACGCCGGCCGAGGTGGCGCGCCAGGCTGTCGAGGCCGACGTCCACGTCGTCGGCGTGAACTCGCTCGCCGCCGGGCACCTCACGCTCGTGCCCGAGCTGCGCGACGAGCTCGCCGCCCAGGGCCGGCCCGACATCATGATCATCGTCGGCGGCGTCATCCCGCCCGGGGACTTCGCGGCGCTGCGCGCGGCCGGGGCGGCGGCGATCTATCCGCCCGGCACGGTGATCGCGACGTCGGCGATCGAGATCCTCGACAAGCTCACCGAGCAGCTCTCACCCGCCGGCTGATGCCACCCCGCCCTGCGCAGTGGTCACTTCGGGTGGGTCGTGGCCGCGCACGATCGACCACTACCGCACCGAAATGACCACTACCCGGGAGTTGGCCGACGGCGTCCGGGCCGGCACCCGCGCGTCCATCGCCCGTGCCATCACGCTGGTCGAGTCGCGCCGGGCCGATCATCAGCAGCAGGCCCAGCAACTGCTCGCCGACCTGCTGCCCCACACCGGCAACGGTTCCCGCGACGTGCAGCGCATCGGCATCAGCGGCGTCCCGGGCGTCGGCAAGTCGACGTTCATCGACCAGCTCGGGACGAACCTGATCGACGAGGGCCACACGGTGGCCGTGCTGGCCGTCGACCCGTCCTCCGGGCGCACCGGCGGATCGATCCTCGGCGACAAGACGCGCATGGGCCGGCTCGCAGCCAGCGAGCACGCGTTCGTGCGGCCGTCGCCCAGTGCGGGCACGCTCGGCGGCGTCGCGAAGGCCACCCGAGAGACGATGCTGGTGATGGAGGCCGCGGGCTACGACGTGGTGCTCGTCGAGACCGTCGGCGTGGGGCAGTCCGAGTACGTCGTGGCCGACATGGTCGACACCTTCCTGTTCCTCACCCTCGCCCGCACCGGCGACTCCCTGCAGGGCATGAAGCGCGGCATCCTCGAGCTGGCCGACGTCATCGCGGTGAACA
>CAZZZE010000499.1:0-2170 GCA_964658365.1 uncultured Jatrophihabitantaceae bacterium | reverse complement strand
CGTCTTCGAGCGCAAGGTCGTCGGCCGGATGCAGAACCGCATCGGCCCGAACCGCACCGGGCCGTGGGGTGTGCTGCAGTCACTGGCCGACGGCGTGAAGCTCGCCTTCAAGGAAGAGATCATCCCGGTCCTGGCCGACAAGCCGGTGTACTTCCTGGCCCCGATCATCTCGGCCGTCCCGGCGTTCCTCGCCTTCTCGGTCATCCCCTTCGGGCCCGAGGTCAGCATGTTCGGCCACCACACGCCGCTGCAGCTCACCGACCTGCCCGTCGGCGTGCTCGTGGTCTTCGCCTGCTCCTCGCTCGGCGTCTACGGCGTGGTGCTCTCGGGCTGGGCGTCGGGCTCGACGTACCCGCTGCTGGGCAGCCTGCGCTCGGCGGCGCAGATGGTGTCCTACGAGGTCGCCATGGGCCTGTCCATGGTCGCGGTGTTCCTGTTCTCGGGCACCATGTCGACGTCGGGCATCGTGGCCAAGCAGAACCACCTCTGGAACGTCATCCCGCTCGTCGTCTCGTTCGCCATCTACTTCATCTCGGTCGTGGGCGAGACCAACCGCGCGCCGTTCGACCTCGCTGAGGCCGAGTCCGAGCTCGTCGGCGGGTTCCACACCGAGTACTCGTCGTTCAAGTTCGCCATGTTCTTCCTGGCCGAGTACATCAACATGGTCACCGTCTCGGCGCTGGCGACCACGCTGTTCCTCGGCGGCTGGCGCGCGCCGGTCCCGATTTCGCTGTGGCACGGCGCGAACCACGGCTGGTGGCCGATGCTGTGGTTCACCACCAAGGTCGTCGCCGGAATCTTCGTGTTCGTGTGGCTGCGCGGCACGCTGCCCCGGCTGCGCTACGACCAGTTCATGGCGTTCGGGTGGAAGGTGCTCATCCCCATCAACCTGGTGTGGATCCTGGCCGTCACCGCCATCCGTGTCCTGCGCGACCGCGGCGAGAACACCTTCGTGGCAACCGGCATCCCGCTGGCCGTCGTCATCCTTCTGGTCGTCGTGCCGGGGCTGACGGTGTGGGAGGGTGCACGCGCCCGCCGCATCGCCGACGAGCGCGCCGACGACGAGGACGACGCCGAGCAGCCGCGCACCTACCCGGTGCCGCCGCTCGACCTGCACGTGCCCACGCCGCCGCGCCAGCTCGCCACCGCGGGCGTGCGCCGGTCGCGCGGCGAACTGGACCAGAAGGAGGACGTCGATGGCTGACCTGCCGGACACCACCACGGCGCACGAACCGGCGCTGGCCGCGACCGGCCCCAGCAGCGCGGAGCTGGCGGGCGCCCAGCCGCCGGCCACCCGGCACATGAGCCCGGAGGAGCAGCCGCAGGGCAGCGCCGTCGGGTTCGCCAAGGGCTTCGGCCTGACCTTCGGCGCGATGTTCAAGCACGTCTACACCCAGCAGTACCCGTTCGACTTCTACCCGCCGCACGTGCGCTACCACGGCCGGCACGTCCTCAACCGGCACCCCGACGGGCTCGAGAAATGCGTGGGCTGCGAGCTGTGTGCCTGGGCCTGCCCGGCCGACGCGATCTACGTCGAGGGCGGCGACAACACCGAGGAGGAGCGCTACTCACCCGGTGAGCGCTACGGCGCGGTCTACCAGATCAACTATCTGCGCTGCATCTTCTGCGGTCTGTGCATCGAGGCCTGCCCGACGCGGTCGCTGACGATGAGCAACGAGTACGAGCTCGCCCTCGACAACCGCCAGGAGCTGATCTACACCAAGGAGCAGCTGATGGCCCCGTTGCTGCCCGGCATGGAGGCCCCGCCGCACGCGATGCGCCTCGGCGACGACGAGAAGGACTACTACACGGTCACCTCGCAGGCGCCGCTGCAGCAGGGCGAGCCGCAGAGCACCGCCAACGTCGCGGGCAAGCCGATCACCGGTCGGGCCATCGAGGTGGGCCGCCTCCATGGCTAGTACCGAAATTCTGGCGAGCGGGGCCCTGATGCAGGGCAACGTGCCGTTGGGGGAGGCGATCGCCTTCTGGATCCTCGGCCCGATCTCGCTGGCTGGCGCGGTCGGCATGGTGGTGCTGCGCAACGCAGTGCACTCGGCGCTGTCGCTGGTCGCGACGATGATGTGCCTCGGCGCGTTCTACCTGATCGAACAGGGCCCGTTCCTCGGCCTGGTGCAGATCATCGTCTACACCGGCGCGATCATGATCTTGT
>CAZZZE010000498.1:0-2182 GCA_964658365.1 uncultured Jatrophihabitantaceae bacterium | reverse complement strand
GGTTCGCGATGCTGGTGCTGGACGGGCCGTTTCGCGCCGCGTCGGCGGTCGAGCGCGAGCAGGGTCTGGCGGAGGTCCTGCGCGTCGTCCGCTACGGGGTGTAGCGCGCGGCGCTAGTGCCAGTCGGTGCGGTACTCGACGTGGCTGGACCACACGTGCTGGTAGCGCACGCCGTCGCGGGCGGTGGCTGCGGCGTACTGCATGTGCCGGCCCGCATAGATCGCCACGTGGTACGCCCGGCCCCCGGACAGGTAAAAGACCAGGTCGCCGGGACGCGCCTTCTTGGCCGAGATCCGGTGCATGCGCCGGGCATGGCGCTGGCTCTCGGCGTTGTGGGGCAGGGTGGCCACCTTCGCCGTCCGGTAGGCGTACGCGGTGTAGCCGGAGCAGTCGAACCCACGCTTCGGGCTCGAGCCGCCTTCGCGGTAGCGGGCCTTGCCGACGTAGCGCTTGGCCACGGCCACGATCCGGGCGCCCGCGGGCTGTTTCGCCGCCACCGTCGCCGCGCTCGCTCCGGGCATCGAGGGGGTCAGCAGGCCCGCCAGGCACAGCACGGCAGTGAGCAACAAGGCCGATCCACAGCGCTTTCGCACGAACTACCTCTCGTCGACACACCCACCACACCCGGTCGGGCATCGGCGCAACTATCCTCGGACTATGGCCAAATCTGCCGCGGCTGGCAAACCAGCGAAGCTCTCACGCGCCGACAAGGCCGCCCTGCGCGCCGCAAAGCGCGCCAAACGCCGCGAGACGTGGGGCAACCTGAAGCAGGCGTTCACCCTCACGCGCGAGAACGACGCGAAGTTCGTGCCGTACCTGATCGGCGGGTTCGTGATCACGGCCGCGGTCGTGTTCGTCATCGCCTACCTGGTCAGCGGATCACCGTGGGTCCCGATCCCGCTCGCGCTGGTCGCCGGCCTGCTCGTGGCCATGCTGATCTTCTCGCGGCGGGCGCAGTCGTCGATGTTCGCGCAGGCCGAGGGGCAGCCCGGCGCTGCGGGCTTCATGCTGCAGCAGCAGCTGCGCGGCGACTGGCGGCTCACCCAGGCGGTCGCCGGCACCACCCAGCTCGACGCCGTGCACCGGCTCGTCGGACGCCCCGGTGTCGTGCTGGTCGGCGAGGGGGCGCCGCACCGCGTCCGCGGCCTGCTGGCGCAGGAGAAGAAGCGCACCGCGCGCGTCGTCGGCGAGACACCGATCTACGACATCATCATCGGCAACGATGGCGACGAGGTGCGGCTGTCGCGGCTGAACCGCTACCTGCTCAAACTGCCGACGAACCTCAGCAAGGACCAGGTCCGCACGCTCGAGAAGCGACTGTCCGCGCTCGGTGGCGCGAGGTCCGCGCTGCCCCAGGGCCCGATGCCGGCCGGCGCCAAGATGCGCAACGTCCAGCGCACCGTGCGCCGACGCTCCTGAGCAGCCGGCGCGGTCGATGACGACACCGCAGGCCTACCGCGGCGCTGGCATCGGCCTGCCGCGGTCGGGGCCGGGGTCGCTGACGACCGCCGGTCCGCGGCTCGGCGCCTTCGTGGTTGACGCCATCGCCTCGACACTCGTCGCCTCGCTGTTCGTCCGCGGGCGCGGCAGTTCGTTCGCCGACAAGCTGCCCGGCTCGTGGAGCCTCCTCCCCCTCGCCGTCGACTACCTGGTCGGGATCCTGCTCGCCGGCCGCACCGTCGGCATGTACCTGTTCGGCCTGCGCCTGATCCGGGTCGACCGCGCTGCCGCCGTCGACCCGTGGCGCGTACTCATCCGCACCGTGCTGTTGTTCCTGCTCGTCCCGGCCCTGGTCTTCGACCGCGACGGGCGCGGGCTGCACGACCGGGTCACGGACACCGCCGTGGTGCGGGCCTGACCCGGACCTGTGAACAGGCCTCCGTAACGTCCCGGAAACAATCGAGACACTCGCAGGCAACTGCGGGCGCGATAGTTTCGCGGTTCACACCGCGCAACGGAGGACGGATGTTCAGTAGCTCAGAAGAGGTCTTGGCCTATATCAAGAACGAGGGTGTCGAGTTCATCGACGTCCGGTTCACCGACCTCCCCGGCGTGCAGCAGCACTTCAACCTGCCTGCCTCCAACTTCAGCGAGGAGTCGTTCACCGAGGGCCAGATGTTCGACGGATCGTCGATCCGGGGCTTCGCCTCGATCGACAAGTCCGACCTCAAGCTGATCCCCG
>CAZZZE010000497.1:0-2184 GCA_964658365.1 uncultured Jatrophihabitantaceae bacterium | reverse complement strand
TCGAACCTGCAACCTCTTGATCCGTAGTCAAGTGCTCTATCCGTTGAGCTACGGGCGCTCGGGTAGTGCTCGTGCTGTGCTGCGTACCGACGGCCGAGTCTAGCGACCGCGATGCGACGACCGGATCCGGGCATCGGCGGAGGCTCCGGGATTCGAACCCGGGATGGGCTTGTGACCCAAACCGCATTAGCAGTGCGGCGCCATAGACCAGACTAGGCGAAGCCTCCAAGCGGCTGAGTCGTGCTCTGGAAAGCACAGCCACCGACCGGTGAGCCTACAAGGACGTGCAGCCGCGTTCCACAGCCGGCCGGTCCTCAGCACTCGATCACGTTGACGGCGAGGCCGCCGCGGGACGTCTCTTTGTACTTGACCTTCATGTCGGCACCGGTCTCGCGCATCGTCTTGATCACCTTGTCGAGGCTGACGATGTGCCGGCCGTCGCCGCGCAACGCGATGCGCGCAGCGTTGATGGCCTTGACCGCGCCCATCGCGTTGCGCTCGATGCACGGCACCTGGACGAGCCCGCCGACCGGGTCGCAGGTCAGCCCGAGGTTGTGCTCCATACCGATCTCGGCGGCGTTCTCGACCTGGTCGGGAGTGCCGCCGAGCGCCTCGCACAGCGCGGCTGCGGCCATCGAGCAGGCCGAGCCGACCTCGCCCTGGCAGCCGACTTCGGCGCCCGAGATCGAGGCGTTCTCCTTGTAGAGCACGCCGATCGCGCCGGCGCAGAGCAGGAAACGCACGATGCCGTCGTCACTGGCGCCCGGGCAGAACCGGACGTAGTAATGCAGCACCGCGGGCAGCACGCCGGCCGCGCCGTTGGTGGGTGCAGTGACGACCCGGCCGCCGCCGGCGTTCTCCTCGTTGACGGCCAGGGCGTACAGGTTCACCCAGTCCATGGCCCGCAGCGCGTCGACGTCGGCGAGGCGCTGCTCGTCGAGCAGGTCGCGGTACAGCTCCGGCGCGCGGCGGCGGACCTTCAACCCGCCCGGCAGCACGCCCTCGCTGCGGCAGCCGTTGCGGACGCACTCGGTCATCACGGCCCAGATGTCGAGAAGGCCGGCGCGGACGTCGGCCTCGCTGCGCCACGACAGTTCGTTGGCGAGCATCACGCCGCTGATCGGCAGGCCGGTGTCGGTGCAGCGGGCCAACAGCTCGGCGCCGGAACCGAAAGGGTGGGCAGGGATCGTCAGGTCCGGTGCGATGCGGTCGGCGCCGGCCGCGGCCTCGTCCACCACGAAGCCGCCACCGACGGAGTAGAACGTCCGCTCACGAAGCAGCGCATCGCCGGCGCCGTAGGCGAAGAAGCGCATCCCGTTGGGGTGGAAGCGCAGCGTCTGGCGACGGTGCAGGACGAGGTCGTCGGCGGCCAGCCCGACCTCGTGGGTGCCGAGCAGCCGGATCCGGCCGGTGTCGCGCACGGTCTGCGCCCGGGCCGGGACGGCGGCGGTGTCGACGCTCTCCGGCCGTTCGCCCTCGAACCCGAGGATGACCGCGCGGTCGCTGCCGTGGCCCCGACCGGTGGCGCCGAGCGAGCCGAACAGCTCGGCCCGGACGCGTACGACGTCGGCGAGCAGGCCGTCGTCCGCCAGACCCTGGGCGAAGGTGCGGGCCGCGCGCATGGGGCCGACGGTGTGCGACGACGACGGCCCGATCCCGATCGAGAACAGGTCGAACACGCTCAGGGCCATACGTCCATCATCGCGCGGTGCGCCGGCCTGCGGCCGGGGTGTGGTCACTTCGGTGTTCTGGTGGTCGGTTCTCACCGACCACCACCCGAAAGTGACCACTACGGGGACGGGGTTCGCCGACGCGCTACTCGACGGTCAGGGTCACGTCGATGTTGCCCTTCGTGGCCTTCGAGTACGGGCAGAACTCGTGCGCCAGCTCGACGAGCTCGCGGGCCTGCTCCGGCTCGACGCCGGGGATGGAGACCTTCAGCTCGACGGCGATGCCGAAGCCGCCGTCCTCGGACGGGCCGAAGGACACCTCGGCGGTGACCGTCGAGTCCGACGTGTCGACGCCCTTGGTCTTGGCCCGGTTGCCGAGCGCGCCCTGGAAGCAGGCGGCGTAGCCGGCCGCGAACAGCGTCTCGGGATTCGCCTTCGGCTCCTTGGACGTGCCGGGCTGTGCGGTGTCGAAGTCGATGACGCCGTCCTCGGACTTCACGTGCCCGGCCCGGCC
>CAZZZE010000496.1:0-2209 GCA_964658365.1 uncultured Jatrophihabitantaceae bacterium | reverse complement strand
CGAACCCGCAGGCGCGGGTGCACGTCAAGCTGGTCAGCGAGGCCGGCGTGGGCACGGTGGCCGCGGGCGTGTCGAAGGCGCACGCCGACGTCGTGCTCATCTCCGGCCACGACGGCGGCACCGGTGCCGCGGCACTGACCTCGCTCAAGCACGCCGGGCTGCCGTGGGAACTCGGGCTCGCCGACACCCAGCAGACCCTGCTGCTCAACGGCCTGCGCGACCGCATCTCGGTACAGGTCGACGGAGCGATGAAGACCGGCCGCGACGTGGTCGTCGCCGCGCTGCTCGGTGCCGAGGAGTACGGCTTCGCCACCGCGCCGCTGATCGTGTCGGGCTGCATCATGATGCGGGTGTGTCACCTGGACACCTGTCCGGTCGGCGTGGCCACCCAGAACCCGCTGCTGCGCGAGCGGTTCACCGGTACGCCCGAGTTCGTCGAGACGTTCTTCACCTACATCGCCGAGCAGGTGCGCGAACTGCTGGCCTCGCTGGGCTTCCGCTCGCTGCAGGAGGCGATCGGGCAGGTCGGCACGCTCGACACGGCCAAGGCGATCGAGCACTGGAAGGCCGACGGCCTCGACCTCGGGCCGATCCTCGCCGAGCCGGCCAACCCGTACGGCCAGACGCTGACCCAGACGCGCGAGCAGGACCACGCGCTCGAGGCTGCCCTCGACAACACCCTCATCCAGCTCTGCGAGGGGGCGCTGCTCGACGCGTCACCGGTGACCCTCGAGCTGCCGGTGCGCAACGTCAACCGCACGGTCGGCACCATGCTCGGCTCGCTGGTGACCCGCCGCTACGGTGCCGACGGCCTGCCGCCCGGCACCATCGACGTCACCTTCCGCGGCTCGGCCGGGCAGTCGTTCGGTGCGTTCCTGCCGCGGGGCATCACCCTGCGCCTGCTCGGCGACACCAACGACTACGCCGGCAAGGGACTGTCCGGCGGCGTGCTGTCGGTGCGACCCGACGAGCGCGCGACCTTCCCGGCCGAGGACAACGTCATCGCCGGCAACGTCATCGCCTACGGGGCGACGTCCGGCGAGGTCTACCTGCGCGGTGTGGTGGGCGAGCGGTTCTGCGTGCGTAACTCGGGGGCCACGGTCGTGGCCGAGGGGGTCGGCGACCACGCGCTCGAGTACATGACCGGCGGTATCGCCGTCATCCTCGGTGCGGTCGGGCGCAACATCGGCGCCGGCATGTCCGGTGGGTACGCCTACGTCCTGGACCTCGACGAGTCGCGGGTCAACCGCGAGATGGTCGACGTCGAGACGATTGCCGCGATGGACGCGGACGAGGCGTTGCGGGCGGTGGTCGAGGCGCACGTGGCGCACACGGACTCCGCGGTCGGTGCCGCGCTGCTCGCCGACTGGTCGGCCGCTCGCGCCCGGTTCTCGGTGATCGTGCCCCGTGACTTCAAGCGCGTGCTCGAGGCCACGAGGCGGGCGCAGGAGTCCGGCGAGGACGTCGACGCCGCGGTCATGGCGGCAGCCCGGGTGTAGCGCCGGATGCGCTCCCGGCCGTCCGCTCCGCTCGAGTGGTCACTTCGGGGGTCTGGTGGTCGCGCAGCGTCGACCACTACCTCCGGGAAGTGACCACTGCCGCGGGGAACCCGCGGCGCCGCCGAGCCTTCCCCCACGACCGCGTCCCCGGGCTGGACGGCTGGCCTTACGCTGAACTCGTGACCGACCTCCGCTTCGCTCCGGCCGCCGAAGGCCATGCCGCTGGTTCACTCGCTCGCGGAGCTCGCTGATGAACCGGCACGCGAAGATCGTCTGCACGCTCGGCCCAGCGACCGACAGCCCCGAGCGGGCGAGAGCGCTCGTCGAGGCGGGGATGGACGTCGCCCGGCTCAACTTCAGCCACGGCGAGCACGCCGAGCACGGCCGGCGCTTCCACGAGGTCCGCGCCGCAGCCAAGGCGGCCGGGCGCAACCTGGCCGTGCTGGCCGATCTGCAGGGGCCGAAGATCCGCCTCGGCCGCTTCGCGGAAGGGCCGGTCATGTGGGCCACCGGCGACCGCGTGCGGATCACGGTCGAGGACGTGGAGGGCACCCACGACCGGGTGTCGACGACGTACAAGAACCTGGCATCCGACGTCCGCCCCGGCGACCGCCTGCTCGTCGACGACGGCAACGTGGCGCTGATCGCCGTCGAGGTCGAGGACGGCACCGACGTCGTCTGCGACGTCACCGAGGGCGGCATGGTCAGCA
>CAZZZE010000495.1:0-2218 GCA_964658365.1 uncultured Jatrophihabitantaceae bacterium | reverse complement strand
GTGGCGAGCACGGTGCCGGCGAAGGCCTCGTGGATCTCGATGAAGTCGAAGTCGTCGAGGGTGAGCTTGTTGCGGGCCAGCAGCCGCGGCACCGCGTAGACCGGCGCCATCAGCAGCCCGTCGTACTTCGTGTCGCCGTGGACGTAGTCCACCGCCGCCGTCTCGGCGTCGACGACGTGCGCCAGCACCGGCAGCCGGTGCTCGGCGGCCCACTCGTCGCTGGCCAACAGGACCGCCGACGCGCCGTCGGTGAGCGGCGTGGAGTTGCCGGCCGTCATGGTGGCCTCATCGCCGTACTTCTTGCCGAACGCGGGGCTCAGCGTCGCCAGCTTCTCGACCGACGAGTCGGGACGCAGGTTCTGGTCGCGCGACAGGCCGAGGAACGGAGTGATCAGGTCGTCCTGGAACCCCCGCTCGTACGCCGCGGCCAGGTTGTGGTGCGAGGCGGCCGCAAGCTCGTCCTGCGCCTCGCGGGTGATGCCCCACTCACGGGTGGTGATCGCCTGGTGCTCACCCATCGACAACCCGGTGCGCGGCTCGACGTTGCGCGGGATCGCCGGCGCCAGCTGGTTCGGGCGCAGCCCGGCGAGCGCTTTCAACCGGGCGGCCGGGGTCTTCGCGCGGTTGACCTCGAGCAGCACCGCGCGCAGGTCCTCGTTGACGGCGATCGGTGCGTCGGAGGTGGTGTCGACACCGGCGGCGATGGCCGAGTCGATCTGTCCCAGCGCGATCTTGTTGGCGGTCAGGATCACCGTCTCGAGGCCGGTGCCGCAGGCCTGCTGGACGTCGTAGGCCGGCGTGTCGGCGGACAGCCGTGAGCCGAGCACGGCCTCGCGGGTGAGGTTGAAGTCGCGGCTGTGCTTGAGCACCGCACCGGCCGCCACCTCACCGAGCCGCTCGTCCTGCAGCCCGAAGCGGGCGACGAGGCCGTCGAGCGTGGCCGTCAGCATGTCCTGGTTGCTGGCGTGCGAGTACGCGCCGTTCGACCGGGCGAACGGGATGCGGTTGCCCCCCACGATGGCGGCTCTGGCGGCATTACGAGTCTCCACAGGAAACCCTCCTCACGATTGTTACTGCCCGGTAACAACGGTATCGGCTACTTTTGGTCACGGCAAAGTCGGTGTGACGAATACGGCGTACCCGGGAGGGGCATGACTGAGCGCGAGGCCGGCTGGACCGACGGGCGCAGCTCGCGCTGGGACAGCCACCGCACCGCCCGCCGCGAGGAGCTCATCGACGCCGCGATCGCCGCGGTCAAGCAGCACGGCACCGACGCCGGCATGGACCAGATCGCCGCGGCCGCGCGCACCAGCAAGCCGGTGATCTACCGCTACTTCGCCGACAAGAACGAGCTGTACCGCGCGATGGGCGAGCGGATCATCGGCGTGATCGTACGGGCCCTACAGCGGGTCGAAGATCAGCAGCGGGTGCAGGACCAGTCCGAGCCACAGGTGATGGTCAAGGCCTCGATCGAGGCCTACCTCGAGCTGCTCGGCGACAACCCGGAGCTCTTCCACTTCGTCACCGCGCACCGAGCGCTGCACGAGGCCCGGCCCGGCGACCCGACCGCGTTCGAGTTCGCGCGCCCAGTGGCCGAGGTGCTCACCGAGTCGCTCGGCAGTCGCCTCGCCGACGTCGGGCTCGACCCGCGCGCCGCGCGGCCCTGGGGCGAGGCCATCGTCGGCTTCATTCAGGCCGCCAGCCTGTGGTGGATCGAGCACCCGGGCGCCATGACGCGCGAGCAACTCAGCGACTACCTGGCCGCCCTGCTGTGGGGCGGTGTCGCCGGCGTGCTGCAGGGCGCGGGGCAGGACGTCGATGCCCGGCCCGCGCCGGGGATCTTCATGCCGACACCTCCCGGGTAGCCGGCTGCGCATCCGCGTCGCCCAGCGCACAGATCCGCCGCTGAGTGCGGACGCAGGGGTACAACGGGTCGCATGACTGCTCTCGCGCCGCTCGACACCGCTGACGCCGGCATCATTCGTCGGGTTCTCGACGGACGCTGGGCCGAGGTCCGCGACCGTTCCCGCGAGCTGGCGAAGGACGCCCGCTTCGCCGTGGAGTACGGCGAGGACACCGAGACCCAGCGCGCCCGGGTGCTCGAGCGGCTGCAGGTGCTGGCCGAGGAGGGCTACTCGAGCCTGGGCTTCCCCACCCGCTACGGCGGCGGCAACGACGTCGGCGCGTCGATCACCGGCTTCGAGATGCTGGCCATGGG
>CAZZZE010000494.1:0-2236 GCA_964658365.1 uncultured Jatrophihabitantaceae bacterium | reverse complement strand
GCTCGAGCAGCGCATCCAGGCCGTCGAGTTGGAGCTCGCCGAGCGTCCGGCGGCACGCCCCCACGACGGCACGGTAGCGGTCGGCAACGTCGTCACCCTGGACCTCGGCGACGGCCCGGAGCGGTTCCACATCGGCAGCGTCGAGGAGGTGGCGAGCGTGCCGGTCCTCACGCCGAGCAGCCCGCTGGGACGCGTCGTGGTCGGCGCGGAGGTCGGCGACACGGTCACCTACCACCCGCGGCCCGGCCGGACGATGCTCGCCACCGTCATCGCCGTCGAGTGACCGCGGGGTAGCCGCCGCGCCTTACGTCGCCGCCGTCGGCGCGCACTTACCCTCGACCGGTGCGCGTACGACGGGTTCTCGCGAGCGCACTTGCGGCGCTCACCGTCGCCAGCCCGGCCTACGCAGCCGCACCGACCCCGTCGGGAAGCACGCCGACGCATGCCGTCCCGCCCTCCGCCCCCGCACCCACCGACAGCGGCAACTCGCCCGACGCACCCGACCCGCACCCGCCGCGGGGCGGGCTGGGTCCACTGGGCCAGGCCGTGGGGGGATCGACGCTGCTGTCCCGCAGGACGATCCTGCCGCCGCACGCTCCTGCCCTGCCGACCAACATCACCGCACAGTCCTGGATGGTCGCCGACCTCGATACCGGCGCGGTCGTCGCGGCCCGTGATCCGCACGGGCGCTACCAGGCAGCCAGCATCCAGAAGATCCTGACCGCCGTGACCCTGCTGCCGCGCCTGCCCGGTTCGCGGCGCGTGACGGTCAGTCGCAGCGCAGCAGACACCGAGGGCTCGCACGCCGGTCTTGTCGCCGGTGGCAGCTACACGATCGATCAGATCTTCGAAGGCCTGCTGCTGGTATCCGGCAACGACGCCGCCGAAGCCCTCGCCGAGGCCGCCGGCGGCCGGACGGAGACGGTGGCAGCGATGAACCGCACCGCCCTCGCGCTCGGCGCCTACGACACCTTCGTCCAGACGCCGTCCGGCCTCGACGGCTGGCAGCAGCTGACCAGCGCCTACGACATGATGCTGTTCCTGCGGGCCGCTCTCGGCCAGCCCCGCTTCGTCGCCTACGACCGGGTGCGCACGACGGTGCTGCCGCCACAGCATCCGGCCCGGCAGCGCCGGACCGGCGCGGTGCGGCTCTACAACCAGAACCTCGATTTCCTCGACGAGGTCCCCGGAGCCGTCGCGGCCAAGACCGGTTACACCGACGCCGCGCAGCACACCTTCGCCGCGGGGATCACCAGCCACGGGCACCGTTACGGCGTGATCCTGCTGCGCGCGCAGCGCTACCCGCAGGACCAGTACGTGCAGGCCGCGCGTCTCGTCCGTTGGGCCGCTGCCCTGCCCGCCGACACCGAACTGGTCGGGACGCTCGAGACGCCCGCGGCGCCGCGTCGCGCGCTGGCCGCGGCGACGTCCACCCGGCCCGGCACCCCGTCGCCGTCCAGGTCCGCGGGGTCGACACGGAACTCGGGCAGTGGCGGCGCCAAGGTGCTCGTCGCCGTCCTGATCTTCGGCGGGTTGTTCGCGCTCACCCGCCGCATGCGCGGACCGGGTGGGGGCGACCCGCAACGCCGACGACGCCGCTGACGCAGCGCTACTTGGGCTTGGGCCTGGTCGCCGCCCAGAACCCGACGGCACCGGCCACCACGCCGGCCCCGACAAGCGTGGCGCCGAGCGTCGCAGGGGTGATGGCGGCCGCGTCGGACACCGGCCGTCCGGCCATCGCCGCGGGCTCGATCACGGGCAGCGAGTTGGCGGTACGGCCCTCGGCGGTGACCGTCGCGATCCACGCGCAGCAGAACAGCAGGAACCGAGCCACCAGCTGGATCCAGATGAGCACGGCAAGGATGCTCGCGAAGGGACCGGCGGTCTTGCTGTTCGAGGCGTGCGCGATTGTGTAAGTCCCGACGATCTTGAGGATCTCGAAGCCCACCGAGGCCATCAATGCGCCCTTGAACGCGACCGACCGCTTGACGGTCTGCTCCGGGATCTTGACGAGCACCCACCAGAAGATGATCACATCGGCCATGGCCGCGACCGCGATGCCGATCACCTTCAGCAGGATCGTCGAACCAGGCAGCGAGTCGAGCCCGAGGCTCGAGAGGATCTGGGTGGTCAGCGACGTTCCGACCACGGTGAGGCCCAGCGACACCACGATGCCCAGCCCCAGCCCGACCAGGACGGTCAGGTTGCTGAGCCGGCTGAGCAGGAAGTTGCGCTT
>CAZZZE010000493.1:0-2242 GCA_964658365.1 uncultured Jatrophihabitantaceae bacterium | reverse complement strand
CAGTGGACGGAGTGGAACGGCAAGTACCGCGACACCGTCCGCGACTTCTGGCGCGGCGAGCCCGGCACCGTCGGTGAGTTCGCGGCCCGGATCACCGGCTCGGCCGACCTGTACGAGACGAGCGGCCGACGCCCGGTGGCCAGCGTCAACTTCGTCACCGCCCATGACGGGTTCACGCTGCGTGACCTCGTCAGCTACAACGAGAAGCACAACGAGGCCAACCAGGACGGCAACAACGACGGCGAGAGCCACAACCGCTCGTGGAACTGCGGCGTCGAAGGCCAGACCGACGACGCCGAGATCCTCGAACTGCGCGAGCGGCAGCTGCGCAACTTCCTCACCACCATGTTCCTGAGCCAGGGCGTGCCGATGATCTGTCACGGCGACGAGCTGGGCCGCAGCCAGGGCGGCAACAACAACGGATACTGCCAGGACAACGAGCTGACCTGGATCGACTGGGCGAACGTCGACGAGGACCTCATCACCTTCACCCGCAAGGTGTCCGAGCTGCGGCGCGCGCACCCGGTCTTCCGGCGCCGGCGGTTCTTCGACGGCCGCCCGACGCGGCGCGGCGTGCACCTGCCCGACATCAGCTGGTTCACCCCCGACGGCTCGGAGATGACCGAGGACGACTGGGAGTCCGGGTTCGGGCGCAGCATCGCGGTCTACCTGAACGGGCAGGGCATCGCCGGCACCGACACCCGCGGCGAGCGGGTCGTCGACGACTCGTTCCTGCTGTGCTTCTGCGCGCACTGGGAGGCCATCGACTTCACGCTGCCGGGCGGCGAGTACGCGAACTCGTGGGAGGTCGTCATCGACACGATGGCCGCCGCTGCCGACAACCGGGTCATCGCCGGCCCGGGCGAGACGATCTCGGTGGGCCCGCGGGCGGTCGTGGTCCTGCGCCGGGTGGACTGATGCGTCCGGCGTCCACCTACCGCCTGCAGGTCCGGGCGGCGTTCGACCTCAGTGCGGCCGCCGACGTCTGCGACTACCTCGCCGACCTCGGCGCCGACGCCGCCTACCTGTCGCCGATCCTGCCGTCGGCGCACGGCTCCGACCACGGCTACGACGTCATCGGCTTCGACACCGTCGACCCGCAGCGCGGAGGGCTCGACGGTTGGACGCGTTTCCTCGCCGCCGCCCGGGCCCGGTCGGTGAAGACGGTCGTCGACATCGTGCCGAACCACACCGGCGTCGAGGACGCGGCCGAGAACCGGGCCTGGTGGGATGTCCTGAAGCACGGGCGCGAGGGCGAGCACGGCGCCTGGTTCGACGTCGAGTGGGCGCGCGGGCGCATCCTGCTGCCGGTGCTGGGCGACGACTTCGACGTGGCCCAGCTCGACGTCGTCGACGGCGAGCTCCGGTACTTCGAGCACCGTTTCCCCATCGCACCGGGCACCGGCGACGGCACACCGGCCGAGGTCCACGACCGCCAGCACTACGAGCTGGTGAACTGGCGGAGGGCCGACACCGACCAGAACTATCGCCGCTTCTTCGCAGTCACGACGCTGGCCGGGCTGCGGGTCGAGGACCGCGCGGTCTTCGACGCGACCCACGCCCAGATCAAACGCTGGATCGACGACGACCACATCGACGGGTTGCGCGTCGATCACCCCGACGGCCTGGCCGACCCGGTCGGCTACATGGCGTGGCTGCGCGAGCTGGCCGGCCCGGACGCCTGGCTGCTCGTCGAGAAGGTCCTCGAGCACGGCGAGCAGCTGCCCGCGGACTGGCCGGTCGACGGCACCACCGGCTACGACGCGCTCACCGAGGTCACCGGCGTCTTCCTCGACACCGCCGCCGAGGCGCCCCTCGACGCGCTGTACCGCTCGCTCACCGGCGACGCCATGACGGCAGCCGAGCACGTGGCGAAGGGCAAGCGCAACGCGGTGTCGACGATCCTGCAGGCCGAGGTCTCCCGGTTGTCGCGGCTCGTCCCCGACGTCGAACGGGCGAGCGAGGCGCTCGCCGAGCTGCTCATCGCCTTCCCGGTCTACCGCTCCTACCTGCCGGTCGGCGCCGATGATCTCGCGACGGCTCTGGGCACCGCGCGGGCCGCGCGTCCGGACCTCGACGCGGCGTTCGACGCGCTCGAGCCGCGGCTGTCCGACCCGGCGGACGAGCTGTGCTCACGATTCCAGCAGACGTCGGGCGCGGTCATGGCCAAGGGCGTCGAGGACACCGCGTTCTACCGCTACACCCGCTTCATCGCGCTCAACGAGGTCGGCAACGACCCGGG
>CAZZZE010000492.1:0-2252 GCA_964658365.1 uncultured Jatrophihabitantaceae bacterium | reverse complement strand
CACAAGTACTCGATCGACGCGAACTGGAAGCTGCTCGTCGAGAACAGCATCGACGGCTACCACCTCGGCCCGCTGCACGTCACCTACTTCGACTTCCTGCAGAACTCCGGCGACGACGAGGGCAAGGAACGCCGACCGACGCAGGCCCACGACCTGGGCAACGGGCACGCGGTGCTCATCGACAACGCAGCGTGGGGGCGCCCTGTCGCGCGGTGGGTGCCGTCGTTCGGCGAGGACACCCGCGAGCTGATCGACGGCCGGATGCAGCGCCTGATCGAACTGCACGGCCCCGAGCGGGCGCAGCAGATCGGCGACGACGACATCAACCTGTTCATCTTCCCGAACCTGGTGATCAACGACGTGATGGCGGTGACCGTGCGCACGATCTGGCCCGTCGCCGTCGACCGCATGGACGTCACCGCGTGGGCTCTGGCGCCGAAGGGAGACCCGGCCGATCTGCGCGCGATGACGCTGCGCTCGTTCGTCAGCTTCCTGGGCCCCGGCGGCTTCGCCACGCCGGACGACATGGAGGCACTGGAGTCCTGCCAGCGCGGCTTCGGGGCGTCCAAGGAAGTGCAGTGGTCGGACCTGTCGCGGGGCATGAACAAGACCTCCGGGCACCTCAGTTCCGACGAGGTTCAGCTGCGCGCTTTCTGGCGGCGTTGGGACGACCTCGTCACCGGCCGCGCCGACGTGTCGGCATCGGCGGCGCCGATCGAGCAGCCGGCGGGCGAGGTACGCAGCGCGTGAACTCACCCGCAGGCGCAGCGTCGACGAGTTCCCCCGAGCCGGCCGTCGTCGCGCAGTCCGGCCCGACATGGCACCTCACGGCGTCCGAGTTGGCCGCCGCGATCCGCACCGGGGACGTGTCGCCGGTCGAGGCAGTCGAGCAGTCCCTCGAGCGGATCGACCGGCTGAACCCGGCCGTCAACGCGGTCTGCTCGATCGACGCCGACTCGGCCCGGATCGCTGCCGAGGCTGCCGAGGCGGCTCTCGACGACGGCTCCGAGACCGGTGTGCTGCACGGCGTCCCGGTGCTGGTGAAGGACATGATCTTCACGCGAGGCCTGCGTACCACCGGTGGCTCGCTGATGTACCGCGAGTTCGTCCCGACCGTCGACGACATCGCCGTCGAGCGGTTGCGTTCGGCAGGCGCGATCGTGATCGGCAAGACCAACACCGCCGAGTTCGGGTTCTCCGGGAACCAGACGGACAACCAGCTCTTCGGCGCGACCCGTAACCCCCACGACCTGAGCCGCACGCCCGGCGGGTCCAGCGGTGGCTCGGCGGCCGCGGTCGCCGCGGGCATGGCGCCGGTCGCCCTCGGCACCGACGGCGGCGGGTCGATCCGCATTCCCAGCAGCTTCTGCGGAACGGTCGGGCTGAAGCCGACGTTCGGCCGCGTGCCGTTGCATCCCAGTTGCCGCGACGCCGACTGGCCGGGCTTCAGCGCCTGGGAGTCACTCGAACACCTCGGCCCCATCACCCGCGACGTGCGCGACGCGGCGCTGATGCTCGACGTCCTCAGTGGTTACGACGCCCGTGACCGGCTCTCGGTGCCGACCCCGCACCCGACCTTCGCCGCCGACCTCGAGGCCGCGGACGTCGAGGACCTGCGCGGGCTGCGGGTCGCCGTCAGCGCCGACTGGGGCGGCCAGCAGCGCCTCGACGACGACGTCCGCTCGGCCTTCGACGCCACAGTCGGCCTGCTCGCCGAACGCGGTGCGTCGCTACGTCACGACCAGCCCGACACCTCCGGCGCGCTCGAGGCGTTCGGCTGGCTCGTCGACATGGACTTCGACGTCGCGGCGATCGGCGAGCTCTGCGCCGGCCGCGAGGAGCACCTCGGTCCGCGACTGCGCGAACTGCTGACCCTCGAGCGTCCGGCCGCCGCCTACTCGCGCGCGATCCGGCTGCGGAAGACGGCCTACTCCGCTGTGGCCGAGTTCTTCCGGCGCTACGACGTACTCGTGACACCGACAGCCCCCGTGCGGGCCTTCCCGCTCGACCACAACGGGCCCGAGACGGTCGGGGGCGTGGCGCCGCTCGACCGGGTGCGGGCCATCGTCGGTTTCTGCTGCCCGTTCAATCTCACCGGCCACCCGGCCGTGTCTGTGCCGTGGTGGGGGACGGGCACGACGCTCCCGTTCGGAGTGCAGGTCGTCGCCCCCCGCTTCGGCGAGAACATCGCGCTGCGCGTGGCGCGTTCGCTCGAACTGGGCAACGGCTACGCCGCGGGGCGACTCGCGAAT
>CAZZZE010000491.1:0-2254 GCA_964658365.1 uncultured Jatrophihabitantaceae bacterium | reverse complement strand
CCCGAGACCGGCGAGCTCGACCTCGACGTCCTGCTGCACGGCGACGGGCCCGGTTCGCGGTGGGGGGCCACCGCCGCGCCGGGCGACGAGGTCGAGTTCCAGGGACCCCGCGGCAAGCTCGAGCTGCGACCCGCGCCGTGGCACCTGCTGGTCGGTGACGAGGCGGCGCTGCCCGCGATCGCGACAATCATCGACGCCCTGCCGGCCAGCGAGCCGGCCCATGCGTTCGTCGAGGTCATCGACGCCGCCGACGAGGTGGCGCAGCCTCCGGGTTCGGGTGTCAGCTGGTTGCACCGCGGCGCCATCCCGCCCGGCACGCCCGACATTCTCGGTCCTGCGCTGTCGACGTTCCCGCTGCCCCCCGGCCCCGGTCGCGCGTACCTGATGGGCGAGACGCGGGCCATGGTCGCTCTGCGCGCGGTGCTCGAGGGCCGCGGCGTCGAGCACGAGTCGATCTTCGTCAAGGGCTACTGGAACCTCGGCCGCCCCGACCGGCTGGCCAACCGCCCACCCCGCTGACGGTCAGGTCGAGCAGCGCCCCACGTTGAACGTCACCGGCCGGACGGTGTCGCCGTCGGCCTGGAACACCTGGCTGCCGAGCTCGGCCACGGCCTGCGACGTCGCCACGGCCAGCGCCTGCACGGTGGCCGGACCCGGCGCGTCGACCTGGTCGGCGGTGGTCACGCACGCCAGCTCGTCCCCGCGCCGCCCGGTGCCCTGGACGATCACCGAGCGCGGGCCCGCGGCGACGAGCTGCAGCGGATCGTCGAGGCCGGTGGCCAGTGCCTGCTGGTCGACCGTCCGGCGCAGCGGCGAGAAGGTGTCGAGCTCGGACTGCTGGTCCTTGCTGGCGCCGAGCACGAAGACCGTCGAACCGGCGACGGCGAGGGTGTTGTCGACCGTCCCGAGGACCGACGGCTCGCGCACGCCGGACGGCGTCCACTGCCCGACCGCGCTGCCGTTGTCGCCCTCGACGTAGAGCAGCCGGTCAGCGGCGGTGACCAGGCCGTGCGCGCGTACGTCGACTGAGGCCATCGTCACGAAGCGCGACTCGCCGGCCGTCAGGCGCAGCAGCCGCCCCGACGCCAGCACGTACAGCGCACCGTTCAGCACGGCAGCCCCGTTGATCGGCGATCGCGCCTGCGCCTGCGTGCTGCGGCTCAGGTCGGCGGTGGCGAAGGCCTCGGCGCCGCCCGGCCGTCCCGCGCTGTCCGTCGACCCGTGCGATACCACCCAGATCGTCCGCTCGTCCGGGTCCGGGACGAGCTGCAGCCCGGCGGCGTCACCGCCGGTGAAGGAGATGGCGGTGCTGACCGAGGGCCGGCCGACCGGGCCGGCCCGGAACAGCCGGCCGCCGGCGAGCCAGAACAGCGACGTGCCGTCGCTGGCCAGGGTCGTGATCCTCGGCCCGGACGGGGCGGACGGGGCGGACGTCGTGGCCGTCGTCGGCGGGGTGGAGTCCGTCGCGGTCGGGGCGGCGTCGTCGGAGTGCGCGGACACGAGAACGCCGACGACGACGGCCACCACCAGCAGGCCGACGACCAGCCACACCCAGCGCGGCCACGGACGCCGAGGACCGGTGTCCAGGACGTCGCCTCCGGCGTCACCGCCGGCGTCGGTGCCGACGAACTCGATGCCGGGCACGATCGGCTCAGAGGATGGGTGCGGGCCGGTAGTCGGCGGCGGTGGGTTCGGAGGCGAGCACCGCGTCGACGGCGTGCACGACGGCGAGCACCTGGTCGCGCGCCGCGCCAGTGAACGCGATCGGCTCGGCGAGCAGGCTGTCGAGCTGGCTGGTGGTCAGGCCGAGCCGGGAGTCGGCGGCGAGGCGCTCGAACAGGTCGTTGCGCTCGCTGCCCTTCTCGCGCATCTCGAGGGCGACGGCGACCGCGTTGCCCTTGATCGCCTCGTGGGCGCTCTCGCGGCCGACGCCGTTGCGCACCGCGGCCATGAGCACCTTGGTGGTGGCCAGGAAGGGCAGGTAGCGGTCGAGCTCGCGCTCGATGACGGCCGGGAACGCGCCGAAGTCGTCGAGCACGGTCAGGGTGGTCTCGAGCAGCCCGTCGAGGGCGAAGAAGGCGTCGGGCAGGGCGACGCGGCGCACGACCGAGCACGACACGTCGCCCTCGTTCCACTGGTCGCCGGCCAGCTCGCCGACCATCGACGCGTACCCCCGCAGGAGCACCGCGAAGCCGTTGATGCGCTCGGCCGAGCGGGTGTTCATCTTGTGCGGCATGGCGCTCGAGCCGACCTG
>CAZZZE010000490.1:0-2260 GCA_964658365.1 uncultured Jatrophihabitantaceae bacterium | reverse complement strand
GTGCCGTCGCCCATGCCGAAGATCCAGCCGTAGCCGGGCAGCAGGTCGGACTCGTTGGGCTTGCCGTCCCACAGCTCGAGCCAGGACTCGAGGTAGTCGTCGTTCGTCTTCGGGCTCGTGTAGTAGCGGCGCACCGCGACGCCGAGGGGGCGCTTGTCGTTGCGGTGGACGTCGAGGTGCTGTGCCAGTTTGCCGCTGACGCCCTCGCAGGTGAGCACGAGCGGGGCACGGAAGCTGACCGGCCGCTTGCCCTCGACCTCGCGGCCGCGGACGCCGATCACCCGTCCGGCGGCGTCGAGGATGGGCTCGGTGACGCTGACCCGCTCGTAGAGACGGGCGCCGGCCTTGACGGCCTGGTTCGCGAGCATCGCGTCGAGGTCGGCGCGGGGGCGGACGAGCCCGAACGGCGGGAAGCTGGTGAGCTCGGGCCAGTCCAGGTGCAGCCGCTGACCGCCCCCGATGACCCGCAGGCCCCGGTTGTGCAGCCAGCCGTTGCTCTCGCTGACGTCGATGCCCATGTCGACCAGCGCCTTGGTGCCCCGCGGGGTGAGCCCGTCCCCGCAGACCTTCTCGCGGGGGAAGGACGTCTTCTCGATCAAGGCGACGTCCAGGCCCGCGGTGGCCAGCCAGTAGGCGGCGCTGCTGCCGGACGGCCCCGCGCCGACGACGATGACGTCCGCGGTGTTAGCGGCGTCGGCGTCCGCGCCGGCGGGGCGCACCTCGCCGGTCGGTGCCGTGACCGGTGCGGACATGAACGCTCCTGGGGGCGGTACCTGCGACTTTGTGAACGCGTTCACGAGCGTTCGGTGCGAGTGTATTCCTCGAGATGGCGCGTCACGTCGCCGGTCGAATCAGTGGTGCCGCGCCCTGTGGCCCGCGCTCAGGCCGGGGCGAACTCCGACGCCCCGGGCGCCGACTCACCCACGGGTTCGCGGGCCGGCCGGAGCAGGACGAGCACGAGCAGGCCGGTGACCACGCCGGCGACGCCGCTGGCGAGGAAGGTCCACTGCACACCGTCGATCGCCGCCGCGTGCAGGGCGGAGTCCAGCGACGCGCGTGAGCCCGCCGGCGCGCGGCCGAGCAGGGCCTGCGCCTGCCCGCCCGACAGCGCCTTGGCGGCCGTGTTCGAGGACGGCACGTTCCGGCCGGACAGCACGTGCGCCGCGCGGGCAGCGAACACGGAGCCGAGCGTGGCGATGCCGAAGGCGAAACCGAGCTGGCGGGCGGTGTTGACCGCACCCGCGGCCATCCCGCCGCGCTGGATCGGCACGACGCTCATGGCCGCCGAGCTCGCCGTCGGGACGGCCATGCCGACGCCGACGCCGACCACCACGAAGCCGGGGATCAGCTGCGGCCAGGTGGCCGACCCGTGCACCATGGCAGCGTTGAGGAGCGAGCCGGCGCCGACGAGCACCAGCCCGCCGCCGACGAGCAGGGACTGCCGATCGCTCTGCACGAAACGGCCGATCAGCGCCGCCACGAAGAAGGAGGAGATCGCGAGCGGCAGCCCGGTGAGCCCCGCTTCGATGGGCGACAGCCCGATCACCGACTGCAGCCAGATGGAGACGTAGGTGTAGGACGTGAACGCGGCGAGCGAGAGCACCAACCCCGCGATCAGCAGCGCGACGAACCGGCGGTTGCGCAGCAGGCCGAGGTCGAGCATGGGCGCGGCCACGTGCTGCTCGAGCAGCACGAAGCCGGCCAGCAGCACGGGCGACGCGACAAGCCAGGACCAGCTGCCGACCTCGCCCCAGCCGTGCTCGTTCGAGCGGATCAAGCCGTAAGTCAGCGCGGCGGCGCTGGCTGTGAACAGAGCCATGCCAGCGAAGTCGATCCGGGCAGTGGTGGTGCTGTTCGCATCCTTGAGGACCAGCACGCACATGCTGATGGCGAGCACGCTGACCGGGATGTTGACGAAGAAGATCCACCGCCAGGACAGGCTCTCGGTCAGCAGGCCGCCCAGGACGGGACCGACCGCGGCGGCCGCGCCGGATACCGCACCCCACATGCCGTAGGCCGTGCCGCGGTCGCGACCGGAGTAATTGGAGTTCAGCAGCGCGAACGTGGTCGCGAACATGGCGGCGGCACCGACGCCCTGCACCGCGCGCGCTGCGATCAGCGCGCCGGCACTGGGCGCGAAACCGCACACCCCCGACGCGATCGCGAACAGCGCGAGACCGATGACGTACGCACGGCGGTGCCCGATCCGGTCAGCGATCGAGCCGGTGCCCAGGACGAGGGCGGCGAGCGCCAGCGCGTA
>CAZZZE010000489.1:0-2279 GCA_964658365.1 uncultured Jatrophihabitantaceae bacterium | reverse complement strand
GGCACCAGCCTGGCCACCGTCGCCGCGTGGGCCAGGGCCCGCTGCCATGCCTCGCGGTGCACGTCGTCGAGGTCCAGTTCGACCGACCCGTCAGGGACAGCGATGACCCGCATCCGGCGCGCGACACCCGCGGGCGGCGTGACCGGCATGACCCGCGAGTAGGGGTCGGCGTCGTCCGGGCCGGCGAGCACACCGAGCACGGTGCGGGCCAGCGCGACGTCACGGGAGAAGACCGAGATGCAGTCCAGCGAGGGGCTGGCCGGCAGCAACCCCGTGTTCGGCACGAGCCCCCGCGACGGCTTGGCGCCGACGAGCCCGTTGAACGCCGCGGGTACCCGCCCGCTCCCCGCGGTGTCGGTCCCCAGCGCGAACGACGCGAGACCCGTAGCCACGGCCACCGCGCTGCCCGCGCTGCTGCCGCCGCTGACGTGCGCGGCGGAGAAGACGCTGTGGCACGCGCCGTAGGGCGAGCGGGTGCCCACCAGCCCGGTGGCGAACTGGTCCATGTTGGTCTTGCCGATCGGTAGCGCCCCGGCGCCGAGCAGTCGCGCCACTGCGGTGGCGTGCGCCGCGGCGGGCGTGGTGCGGGTGGGGCAGGCGGCCGTGGTCGGGACGCCGGCAACGTCGATGTTGTCCTTCACGGCGACGGTCAGACCGTTCAGCGGCCCGTCGCCGAGCTGCGCGGACAACCGCTCGACCGTGGCCTCGTCGAAGCGGGACGTGAAGACCGGCTGGTCGACGGTGACGCCGGTCATCGGGCACCCCACGCCGCGCGCTCGGCGTCGAAGGCCGCCGTACGACGCGTGCGAAACGTCGCGATCTCCTCGGCATGCTCGGTCTCGAGCTGCGTGACCTCTGCCAGCGAGAACGTGGCCGGACGCGTCTGCAGAGGGGCCCCGGCGTGGACCGCGGCACGGTGCTGGGCGAGCTCGTCGGCAGACACGGGCACGAAGCGCAGCCGGTCGAACTGCCGCAGCAGCCATGGCCGGTCGTTCGAGCCGGGGACGTGGTGCCACACGGGCACTGTGCGGCCGACGAGCTGGTACCCGCCCGGCCCCTCCATCCCGTACACGCACAGGTACACGCCGCCGATGCCCACCGCGTTCTGCGGGGTCCAGGTGCGCGCCGGGTCGTACTTGGTCGTGACGAGCCGGTGCCGCGGGTCGATGGGCACCGCGACCGGTGCCCCCAGGTAGACGTCCCCGAGGCCCACCACCAAATAGGTGGCGTCGGTGACGACGTCGAACACGTCGGCACGCTGCGGCAGGTCGTTGATGCGTCGGATGAACTCGACGTTGTCCGGGCACCACGGCGCGTCCGGGCGCACCGAGCGGGCGTAGCGGGCCATCGCCTCGTGCGCCGCGGGGTGGTCGAACGCGATCGGCAGCGTCACCTCGCGGACGTCGAGGGTCACCGTGGTCGGGTCGGGGACGTCGGCCGCCAACGCCAGCAGGGTGTCGGCCAGTGCCGGGAGCGTTAGATCGAGCGGGTCGACCTGCACGAGCAGCGAGCGGACACCCTCGACGAGCTCACGGATCCCGGCCAGCTGCGCGGCCCGCAGCGCCTGCGCCAGCAGGTGGACCCAGAACCGGACGGTGAGGTCCAGCTCGGGGGGGCCGGCCTCGAGCAGCAGGTGGTGGTCGCCGGCGCGCCGCACGGTCAGGGCGGGGGCGTGCCCGTCGGCCGCCCGCCGCGCGAGCACCGGTCCCGGATCGTCAGGCGCCGGATCGGCACGCGCCAGCAGCTGCTGCGCCGAGGTCTGCACCAGCCCGTCGACCGCCCGGTCGAGCGCCGGGCGCGGGTCGGCCAGCAGCGCGGCACGCTCGGCGTTCGCCGCGTCGGCGGCCCCGGGAGACACCCGCGCGAGGCGGACCGTGTCGCCCGGCCGCAGCTGGGCGAGCATCCAGCGGTCGGCCCGCACGACGACGCACGGCACCACGAACCCGCCCAGGCTCGGACCGTCGGGTCCCACGATCACCGGCGTGTCACCCGAGAGCATGATCCCGCCGACCGGGTAGGCGCTGTCGTGGATGTTGGACGGGTGCAGGCCGGCATCGCCGCCGTCGGTGCGGGCCCACCCCGGCGCGGGGCCGACCAGCCGGACGCCGGTGCGGTCCGCGCGGTGGTCCACGGTCCAGGAGGCCGCCAGCAGGTCCGCGACGCCGTCCTCGGTGAGGTGCTCGGGAGCGCCGTGCGGGCCGGCGAGCACCCGCAGCGTCCATCGCTCCCCCAGCTCGGGCAGCAGCGGCCGGACGTCCATCGGGGCGCCCAGGTTCTCG
>CAZZZE010000488.1:0-2283 GCA_964658365.1 uncultured Jatrophihabitantaceae bacterium | reverse complement strand
GACGAACGGCGACGGGTCGCGCAGCGAGTTGTCGTTGTGCGACTCGGCCGCGAAGTGCACCACGAGGTCGCTCTCGCCCACGAGCCGGTCGACGAGCTGCGCGTCGGAGATGTCCCCGTGCACAAGATCGGCGCCGGTGCCGTCGAGGCTGGCCGGGTTGGCGGCGTAGGTCAGCTTGTCGAGGACGGTGACCCCGACGTCCGGACGGTGCCGGACGGTGTGGTGCACGAAGTTGGCGCCGATGAACCCGGCGCCGCCGGTGACGAGTACGCGCATAGAATCCTCTACAGCTCGTGGAAACGAGGGGCGTTCGCGTCCTTGACCGACACCATGGCCGGGTCGGTGGTGTCCGGCGCGATGGGCCACTCGATGTCGAGGTTGGGGTCGAGCGGGGTGACGGCGACGCCGGCCATGCCCGGCGTCCACTCGACGCCGAAGCAGTACAGGTACTGGCAGCCGTCGGGCGAGACGGCCTGGAAGCCGTTGCACACCCCGGCCGGGACGAAGATCTGCGTGCCGACGGTGAGCCGCTCGGTGTGCACCTCGCCGAAGGTCGGAGAGGCGGGACGCGCGTCGAGCCAGGCGCCGAACGCCTCGCCGGCTGCGATGCCGATGA
This sequence comes from uncultured Jatrophihabitantaceae bacterium, assembly GCA_964658365.1. Taxonomy (GTDB): domain Bacteria; phylum Actinomycetota; class Actinomycetes; order Mycobacteriales; family Jatrophihabitantaceae; genus Jatrophihabitans. Next base: position 1,667 of record CAZZZE010000488.1, on the reverse strand, counting down.
GCTTGTCGGCGGCCTCGCCGTGCAGGCCGCGCAGCGCGCCTTCGCGGGTGTAGGTCAGGTTGATCTGCGCCCACCGCTCGGGCACGTCGACGCCGGCCTCGGCAAACCCTGAGGTACGGAAGAACTCGCGCACCGTGCCGCGCTCGTCCGTCACGGCCTTGGTGGTGATCTTGACGAGCCCGTCGATGTTCGTCTCCTCGACGGACATGGGCGCCACGTCAGTTGCCATCGATGAACTCCTGGGCGGTGCGACGCAGGTACTGCGCGTAGTTGGACTTGCCCATGTCGACGCCGATGTCGAGGGCCTGCGCGGCGGTGATGAACCCCCGACGCATCGCGACCTCCTCGAGGCAGGCGATGGTGATGCCCTGGCGGTGCTGCAGGACCTGGACGTACTGCGCGGCCTCGAGCAGGGAGTCCTGGGTGCCGGTGTCGAGCCAAGCCGCACCGCGGCCCAGGTCGATCAGCTCGGCCGTCCCCTGCTCGAGGTAGACGCGGTTGAGGTCGGTGATCTCGAGCTCGCCGCGCGGGCTCGGCTTCAGTCCGCGGGCGTATTCGACGACGTGCGCGTCGTAGAAGTACAGACCGGTGACGGCCAGGTTTGACCGCGGCTTGTCGGGCTTCTCCTCGATGTCGGTGACCTTCCCGGCGGCGTCGACGACGGCGACGCCGTAGCGCTCGGGGTCACGGACGCGGTAGCCGAACAAGGCGCAGCCGCCGTTGGACTCGACGCGCTGCACGGTGTCGATGAGCCGGGTGCCCATCCCGTTGCCGTAGAAGATGTTGTCGCCGAGGACGAGGGCGGCCGGTTCGCCGCCGAGGTGGTCCTCACCGATCAGGAACGCCTGCGCCAGCCCGTCCGGCGAGGGCTGCACCGCGTAGGACAGCGTGATGCCCCACTGGCCGCCGTCGCCGAGCAGGCGCTGGAACTGCTCCTGGTCGTGCGGAGTGGTGATGATCAGGATGTCGCGGATGCCGGCCAGCATGAGCACCGAGATCGGGTAGTAGATCATCGGCTTGTCGTAGACGGGCAGCAGTTGCTTGCTGACGCTGCGGGTCAACGGATGCAGACGCGTGCCGCTTCCCCCGGCCAGGACGATGCCTTTCACCGGGGCAGTCTAAAGGTCGGTAACGTCGAGCGGTGCAGCGTCGCCTGGCCTTCCGCCCGCCGATGGACGTAGCGGTCACGCTGGACTTCCTCGGCGCACACGCGGTGCCGGGGCTGGAGGCCTACGTCCACGGGGTCTACACGCGGGTGATCGAGACGGCCGGCGGGCCGGCGCTGGTCTCGCTCGCGCCCGGCGACGGAACGGTCGAGCTGCGCGCGGACGGCGGGTCACAGCCCGACGTCGAGGCGCGCTGCCGGTTCCTGCTCGACCTCGACCAGCACCCGGCGGACGTCGACGGGGTGCTCGGCGCCGACCCCGACCTCGGCCCGCTGGTGGCCCTGCGCCCCGGGTTGCGGGCGCCGGGCTCGGTAGGCGGGTTCGAGACCGCCGTGCGCACGATCGTCGGTCAGCAGATCTCGCTGGCCGGGGCCCGGACGGTACTGGGGCGCATCGTCGCCGAGCACGGACTGCCGGCGTTCGACGGCGCGTGGCGGCGCTTCCCGACGCCCGAGCGGCTGGCCGCGCTCGACCCCGCGACGCTGCCGATGCCGCGGGCCC
>CAZZZE010000487.1:0-2287 GCA_964658365.1 uncultured Jatrophihabitantaceae bacterium | reverse complement strand
TACGCCCGTAAGACACCGCGCAACCACGACACCCTTCGCCGGGTCCGACGCGCCGGCGACGTCACCGGGTCTACCTGCCTTGGCTCAACACTGGCCGGACGCCGTCGCAATGCGGGCAGCGCGCGGGTACCGAGCACGCCGATAGCCGTGCCGAGCGTCAACTTGTCGGCCGAGATGTTCATCAGGAACGTCGATGATCACGTAGGTCACATGACGTGCGGCGGCGGCATCCGGTGCGTTGTCAGGGAAGCCGAGCGTCGACGAGGTCCGCGATGATGCGGAAGTCGGCGAGGTTGAGGGTCAAGAGCGGAACTCCCTCCGTTATCGCGGTTGCGGCTATGGCAAGGTCCAGCTGACGTCGACGGGGCTTGCCGCCGCGCTGAGCAACCGCCGCCGCGAGCCTCCCCCATGCTCGGGCAACCTCCACCGTCACCGGCAGCGGATCGAACGTCGCTTCGACGGCAGACAGTCGATCGGTACGCCGTGCACGTTCGTCATCGTCACCGGCCAGCAGGGTTCCGAAGTGCAGCTCGGTGATCGACACGACGCTGATCGCGGCCTCGACGTCGGTCGGGGCAGCCTCGGCAATCAGCACCGAGGTGTCCAGGAGCGCCCTCACGCGTCGTACGGGTCGATCACAGCGGCCTCGATCGAAGCGATATCGCGTTCGAGATCACGCGGTACAGGGCCCCGCCACACGCCGTCCAGCGCCGACCCACTCACCCATCGGTTCCGACGGACGGGGCTCAGCTCAGCGACCTCACGACCAGCCACAGTGACGGTCAGGATCTCCCCTGCCTCTACGCGCCGCAGCACTTCGCTGACCTGGTTGCGGAGTTCCTTCTGCGGGATCGTCGCCATGACTTCAAGGTAGCAGTTCTGCTACATCAGGCTGGGGTCGATGCAGATGGCGCTACGTCGACCGGACGTCGTAGCAGCCGTCGTAGAGCGCGGATGCCGAGCACGCCGATGATCGTGCCGAGCGTCAGCGACACCACCGTCAGGACCCAGGTGCACCGCGAAGAACGCCGTCATCCCGTCGCTCCCAAGGATCGAGACAGGCAACGCCGAGCGGTTCGAAGTGTCTCGTGTTTCGCGTGGCGACCGTCATCCCCGCCGACTGGGCGATCGCTGCGATGAGCGCATCGTCGAACGGTGCGTGTTCGGGCACACGGTAGGTCGCCAAGACACGAGCCGCAGACAGGTCGAACGGCAGCACCCGGCCGTCGAAGGCGGGCAGCACGTTCTCGTCGAACCAACGGCGCAGAGTCGCGCCCTGCTCTACATCGGTTCGCTCTTTGGCAACGACGCCGCGCTCGATCTCGGCGATTGTCATGGCCGTGACGAACAGGTCGCTGATGGCGACGCCGGCTGCCCACGCCTCCACCAGGCGGTTGCGCCCGCGCACCCGAAGCGCCGACACCACGTTCGTGTCGAGGACGAACTTCACAGCTCCGCAGGCCGGTCCGTAAGGCCAAGGCGGTCGGGCTCGAACTCGATGTCAGCACCGTCATCGCTGCCCAGCAGATCGAGGATCGTGATCGAGTCGTCTTGCAGAGCCCTGGTCAGCACAGCTCGCGCTTCGGCCTCGACCGAGCGGTGCCCCTTCTCCGCTCGCGCACGCAGAGCCGCCTTCGTCCCCGCGGGCAGATTGCGAATCAAGATCTGCTCCATGCCGATCACCTCCGATATCAACATGATGATATCACTAAGCCACGGCGGTCCTACAGTCTTGACCCGGTGACCGAACGGCCGGCGTCGACTGCACCGGTCGCCTCCGGCCGAGCACGTAGCGCGCGAGCGCCCAGGACGCCGATGATCGTCCCGAGCGTCAGCGACACCACCGTCAGCACGAGGTGCACCCCGAAGAACGCGGTCATGCCGTCGTTCCACGACCGCTTGTCGGCCCAGATGTTCTTCAGGAACGTCGGCCAGATGATCCAGCTCCACACGCCGAACGCGACGAGGAACCAGCCGACCCGCTTCGAGATGACCACACCGTCAGTATCCGCTGCTCCGCTGTGGCTCCGTCGCTCACAGCCGGCGCCTTGGCAATCCGCAGCACACGCACGGGCAGGGTCGGCAGGCTGACGCTCATCAACCACCGACCTGAGGACGCCGAGCCGTGACCGCCATCATTACCTCTGCCCGAGAAGACCTGCTCGCAACCCGACTGCGCGAGCTGCGAGACGAACGCGATCTGGCCAAGCTCGAGCTCATCGGCGAGGCCGGTGGCGACGTCGCCGACCGCGCGACCAATGTCGATGCCAACATCCGCTTCGCGCGG
>CAZZZE010000486.1:0-2294 GCA_964658365.1 uncultured Jatrophihabitantaceae bacterium | reverse complement strand
AACTCGGCCGGCATCATCATCGACGCCCTGCGCGCGGCGAAGATCGCCAAGGACCGCGGCATCGGCGGCGCCCTGCTGTCGGCGTCGAGCTACTTCATGAAGTCCCCGCCGGTGCAGTACTCCGACGACGAGGCCCGCGTGGCCGTGCAGGACTTCATCGACGGGACCGTGGCCCGCTAGGCAGTTCGATGAATACCCCCTTCAGCCGGCTCCGGCCGGCTGAAGGGGGTATTCATGTCTCCACCCTGGCTCCACCCTGCGGTTGATCCGCTCGACGCCGGTTCGGACGAGGGTTCCGGTCATGACAACCACCGACTGGATCATCGACATCACGCTCGTCCTGCTCGTCCTGCGCCAGATCCGCGAGGCCCGCATCGACCGCCGCTTCGTGCTCATCCCGGCCGGGCTCGTAGCCTACACGGACAGCACGTACCTGCACGCCATCCCCACCATGGGGCACGACCTGGTGCTGATCGGCGCCTGCCTCGCCGTCGGCACGATGCTCGGGGTGGCCGGCGGCCTCGCGACGCACGTCCGTATCGCGGACGGGCAGGGTCACGCCCGGGCCGGTGTCGTCGCCGCCTCGCTGTGGGTCGCCAGCATGGGCGCGCGGCTGGGCTTCATCGTCTGGATCTCGCACCCCGCCGGCGAGGCCGCACTGGGTCGCTTCAGCGCGGCGCACGGCATCACCGGCGCGGACGCCTGGCAGGACGCCCTGGTGCTGCTCGCGCTGTCCGAGGTCATCGTGCGACTGGGCATCATCGTCGCCCGCAGTGAGCTCGCCAAGCGTGTCAGCCAGGCGGACGCACGCCTCGTCGCCGCCTAGTTGACCGACACGTCGGACGGGTAGGTCGAGATCAGCGACAGCGGCGGCGGCTGGCGACGCAGCACCCGGGCCCACATGGTCCGGGGCTGCTCGCTGAACAGGTCGGCCGGGCCGCCGGACACCACCCACCACGCACCCTCGGCCAGCTCGCCGTCGAGCTGCCCGGGCGACCACCCGGCGTGGCCGGCGAACACCCGCAGGCTGCGGGCCAGTGGTGCGATGACGGTGACGTCGCCGTCCAGATCGACCGTCGAGACGCCGTCCACGACCTCCTGCCGGCCGGGCGGCTCGACCCCGCCGGCGTCGAGCTGGCCCAGGCACAGCGCGCCGTCCGGCTGCACGGGACCGCCGCCGAACACCACCGCCGGCCCGCTCACTGCGTCGTGCCAGTCGGGGAGCACCTGACCGACCGGGGTGTGGCTCGGCCGGTTGAGCACGACGCCCACCGTGCCGCCGCCGTCGTGCTCGAGCAGGTAGATGACCGTTCGGCCGAAGTGCGGATCGGTGAGTAGCGGGGTGGCCACCAGCAACCGCCCGGCGGCAGGCTCGAGGACCTGCACCGCCGCCCAGTCCGCCGTGGTCATGGGCACATCTTGCCCGCGTCGACGGCGGGGTCGCCACCCGCCGGACCCGCGCGACCGGACGGACTGGGACAATCGTGGCGTGGCCCTGCGGACGCATCACCTGCTCTCCGCACTCGCCGACTCCCGCTTCCGCCGGCTGTTCCAGGTCCGGCTGGCCGGCCAGTTCGGCGACGGCGTCTTCCAGGCCAGCCTCGCCGGTGCGGTGCTGTTCGACCCGCAGCGCGCGGGCCACGCCGCCGACGTCGCGGCCGCGTTCGCGGTGCTGCTGCTGCCCTACTCGCTGATCGGCCCGTTCGCCGGTGTCTTCATCGACCGCTGGTGGCGCCGCCGGGTGCTGGCGGTGGCCAACCTGGTCCGGGCGGTCGCCGTCCTGGGGGTGGCCGCGGAGCTTGCCGCCGGCGTCGAGGGCATCGCCTTCTACGCCTCGGGGCTGGTCATCATCTCGATCAGCCGCTTCGTGCTCTCAACGCTGTCCGCCGCCCTGCCCCGCGTGGTGGCCGAGGGCGAGCTGGTCACGGCCAACGCGCTGAACTCGACGGCCGGCACCATCGCCGCGGCGACCGGCGGCGGCCTGGCCATCGGGATCCGCTCGCTGCTCGGCGACACCAACGCCGACTACGGCCTCGTCGCGGCGATCGCCCTGCTGCCGTACGCGCTCGCGGCGCTGGGCGCGCTGCGCTTCCGCCTGCGCGAGCTCGGCCCGTCCGAGGACGAGCGCCGGCGCCGCGAGACGCCCCGCGAGGTGCTGCGCGGGCTCGTGGCCGGCGCCCGGACCGTGCGCGGCCTGCCCGAGGTGGAGCGCGGGTTGACCATGATCGCGGTGCACCGGCTGCTCTACGGCGTGTGGACGGTCTGCACCGTGCTGCTCTACCGCAACTACTTCG
>CAZZZE010000485.1:0-2303 GCA_964658365.1 uncultured Jatrophihabitantaceae bacterium | reverse complement strand
GAGGACCACCGCGACGAGCTCGAGGAGGTCCTCAAGGGCGCCGACATGGTGTTCGTGACCGCCGGCGAGGGCGGCGGTACCGGCACCGGCGGCGCGCCCGTCGTGGCCAGCATCTCCCGCAAGCTGGGCGCGCTGACCATCGGCGTCGTCACCCGGCCGTTCAGCTTCGAGGGCAAGAAGCGCGCCACCCAGGCCGACGAGGGCATCGAGGCCCTGCGCGCCGAGTGCGACACGCTGATCGTCATCCCCAACGACCGGCTGCTGCAGATCAGCGACGCGAGCGTCTCGGTCATGGACGCGTTCCGCAGCGCCGACCAGGTGCTGCTCTCCGGCGTCCAGGGCATCACCGACCTGATCACCACGCCGGGCCTGATCAACCTCGACTTCGCCGACGTCAAGAGCGTGATGAGCAACGCCGGCTCGGCCCTCATGGGCATCGGCTCGGCCCGCGGCGACAACCGTGCGCGGCAGGCGGCCGAGATCGCCATCGCCAGCCCGCTGCTCGAGGCCAGCATGGACGGCGCGCACGGCGTGCTCATGTCGATCTACGGCGGCTCCGACCTCGGCCTGTTCGAGATCAACGAGGCCGCCACCCTGGTGGCCGAGGCCGCGCACCCCGAGGCCAACATCATCTTCGGGGCGGTCATCGACGACACTCTGGGCGACGAGGTCAAGGTCACGGTCATCGCGGCCGGCTTCGACAGCGGGCAGCTGCCGTACAAGAAGGTCGACATCCGGCGTGAGCCCGCGGCGCAGTCACGCAGCTCGGCGACGTCCTACGGGTCGTCCTCGGGCGCCACGACCAAGCCGGCTCAGCCCCAGCAACCCGTGCCCTACGAGACCGGCGGTCAGTACTCGACGCCGGTGACGACGAACGGCGCGCGGTCGGCCTCCCTGGACCTCGACGACGAACTCGACGTGCCCGATTTCCTCAAATCCTGACCCCGGATCGATCGGACCGAACGGACGTCGAACGACCATGATCAGCGACGGCGACGTTCGTCAGGCCGCGCTGGTCACCGCGCTCGGGGCGGTGCGCGCCCGGATCTCCACCGCGTGCGACGCGGCCGGACGTGACCCGCAACAGGTCACGCTCATCGCGGTCACCAAGACCTACCCGGCCGGCGACATCGCAACCCTGGCCAGGCTGGGCGTCACCGACGTCGGCGAGAGCAAGGATCAGGAGGCCCGCGCCAAGATCGCCGAGCTCGGCGGCCCGCCCTTCGTGCCCGCCGAGCTGCGCTGGCACTTGGTCGGCCGGCTGCAGACCAACAAAGCCCGCAGCGTCGCCTCCTATGCCCACGCTGTGCACTCCGTCGACCGCGCGAAGTTGGCGCGGGCGCTGGCCGACGCCTGCGCCGCCGAGCAGCGTCCCGAGCCGCTCGAGGTCTTCGTGCAGGTCAGTCTCGACGACGACCCCGAACGCGGCGGGGTGGCGATCCCCGACCTGCCCGGGCTGGCCGAGGTGGTCGCGGCACGGTCCGAGCTGCGGTTGCGCGGGGTGATGGCCGTCCCACCGATTGGTGCCGAACCCGACGCCGCATTCGCCCGGCTGGCGCAGCTGTCCCGGCAGGTCCAGGCCGAGCACCCTGGCGCCGACGCGATCTCGGCCGGGATGAGCGACGACCTCGAAGCTGCCGTCCGACACGGATCGACACACGTACGTGTCGGCACGGCGTTGCTCGGCCGCCGAACGCACATTGTCAGCTAGCGTCCGAACAAGTTCAGTCACACGTGGAGGATCAATGCCCGGAGCGATGCACCGCATGGGCGTCTACCTCGGCCTCGTCGAAGAGGACGAGTACGCCGACGCCGACGGTTACGGGCCGGCCGCGGAGCGCACCCCGGGCCGGCGTGAGGAGTACGCCATGCACGGCGCGCACGCCGATCCGCAGTACGCGCGCGGCGACAGCCATCACAGCTCACGAGGGGAGCCCGCGGAGATGACCCGCTATAGCCGCGAGTACGACGAGGCGCCGACGGCCGTCGCCTACGCCGACGACTACCCGCCCCAGCCGACGTACCAGATCACCGCCCTGCACCCGCGCACGTACAACGAGGCGCGCACGATCGGCGAGCACTTCCGCAAGGCCACGCCGGTGATCATGAACCTGTCCGAGATGGACGACGCCGACGCCAAGCGTCTCGTCGACTTCGCCGCCGGGCTGACCTTCGGGCTGCACGGGCGTATCGAGCGGGTGACGGCCAAGGTGTTCCTGCTCAGCCCGCACAACGTGTCGGTCACCGCGCAGGACAAGGCGAAGATCGAGAACGGCTTCTTCAACCAGTCGTGAAGATCACCG
>CAZZZE010000484.1:0-2323 GCA_964658365.1 uncultured Jatrophihabitantaceae bacterium | reverse complement strand
TGGCGGGCGATGTCGGGCGTCTGCGCGGACGGGCGGAACACGTCGACGAGGCCGACCTGTTCGGGGACGTCGGCCAGGGACGGGTAGGCGGTGAGACCGAGGATCTGGCCGCCGCGCGGGTTCACCGGCACGATGCGCCAGCCGTGCCCGCGCATGTGCTGGGGTACGTAGTGCGCCGGCTTGGCCGGGTCGTCGCTGGCGCCGACCACGGTGATCGTGTCGTACCGCCGCAGGATGTGCTCGACCGTCGCATCGGTGTCCACGCGACCACGATACGTTCGCGGGATGCGTGGACCCGGAGATCTCGACTGGACGCCCCCTACGCCCGAGCTTGTCGCGGCACCCGTGGCGATGGCGCTCGGTGGACTGGAGGTGCTGGCTGCACCGATCGACCCGGACCTCGCCGACACCGCCGAGTTCTGTGCGCGCTACCGCGTCGGGCTCGCCGACTCGGCCAATTGCGTGATCATCGCCGGGCGGCGCGGTGACGTCACCCGCTACGCCGCGTGCGTCGTGCTGGCCACCACGCGCGCCGACGTCAACGGGGTCGTGCGCAAGCGCCTCGACGCGCGCAAGGCCTCCTTCGCGCCGATGGACGACGCGGTGACGCTGACCGGGATGGAGTACGGCGGCATCACGCCGATCGGCCTGCCCGCCGACTGGCCGGTGCTGATCGACGCCACCGTGCTCACCCGGGCGGCAGTGGTGATCGGCAGCGGGCTGCGGCGGTCGAAGATCGCAGTCTCGCCCGCGGTCCTCGCGTCGCTGCCGAACGCCGAGGTCGTCGAGGGTCTGGCCTCGTAGCGACCGTCAGCCCGGCTCGCGCAACGCGGCCGGCAGGAGTTGCGCCCCGGGGCCGCGGGTCGCGATGCGGTCGACCGGATTGAAAATCGTGCACCGCTTCAGGGACAGGCACCCGCACCCGATGCAGGAGTCGAGACCGTCGCGCAGCGCGGTCAGTGCGCCGATCTGGGCGTCGAGGCGCGAGCGCCAGGTGCGGGACAGCCGGGTCCAGTCGGCCCGCGTCGGGTTCCGGCCGTCGGGCAGCGTGGCGAGGGCGGCCGCGACCTCGTCCAGCGTCAGCCCGACGTTGCGCGCGGCGCGGATGAACGCCAGGCGACGCAGCACGTGCCGCTCGTAGCGGCGCTGGTTGCCGGACGTCCGCGTCGGCTGCAGCAGGCCCTCACGCTCGTAGTAGCGCAGGGCAGACGGCGCGAAGCCACTGCGCTCGCTCACTTCGCTGACGGTGAGCAGATCGTCGGCGCGCATCCGTCCGTCCCCCTTGACTTGAAGTTGACTTCAACTTGAAGCATGAATGGCATGACCAACACATCGCAACCCTTGGCTTTGATCACCGGCGCCTCGCGCGGCCTTGGCCGAGCGCTCGCCGAGGCGCTGACCGTCCGCGGCTGGCGCCTCGTCCTTGACGCGCGGGACACCCTCGACCTCGCTGCTGCGCTTCCCGGCGCGGCCGTCATCCGCGGCGACGTCACGGACGCCGGCCACCGCCGCGCGCTCGTGGCCGGGCTCGAGCGGTTGGACCTGCTCGTCAACAACGCCAGCGACCTCGGCCCCAGCCCACTGCCCGCGCTGAACGGCGTGCCGCTCGACGCGGTGCGTGCCGTGTTCGAGACGAACGTCGTCGCGCCGCTCGCCCTGCTGCAGCTGGCGATGCCCCTGCTGCGCGCAAGCGCGGGGTGCGTCCTGAACCTCAGCTCCGACGCGGCCGTCGAGGCGTACGCCGGCTGGGGGGCGTACGGCGCCAGCAAGGCGGCGCTGGACCAGCTGAGCGCGGTCCTGGGTGTCGAGGAACCCGGGCGTCGACGTGTACGCCGTCGAACCCGGTGACATGCGCACGGCCATGCACCAGGCCGCGTTCCCGGACGAGGACATCAGCGACCGTCCCGAGCCGGCCGCCGTCGTGCCTGCGCTGCTCGGCCTGGTCGACCGCCGGCCGCCGAGCGGCCGCTACCGCGCCGCCGACCTGGGGGTACCGGCATGACCGCGTTCGCGCTGCCGGCCGGGCTGGAGGCCGCCGAACCACCCGCTGTCCGCGACGGCGTCCGGCTCATGGTGGCGCGTCCCGACGGTGTCGAGCACACCCGCTTCGGGTTGCTGGGCGATCATCTGTCGCCCGGCGATCTGGTCGTGGTGAACACCTCGGCCACGCTCGCGGCCGCCGTCGACGCCATGCGCGATGACGGTGCGCAGGTGACCGTCCACGTGTCGACCGTGCTCGACGACGGCGCGTGGGTCGTCGAGGTACGTCCGCGCGGCGAGGCGGACGGGCCGATGACCGACAGCCGGCCGGGTGGCGCGCTCG
>CAZZZE010000483.1:0-2323 GCA_964658365.1 uncultured Jatrophihabitantaceae bacterium | reverse complement strand
GGTGGGCGTGGTGGAGGGAAACGTCGACGCCAGCGGCGTCAGCGACCCGGTGTCGCCGGCCGCGACGGCGGCCAGCAGCGGTGCGTGCGGGGCCAGGGCGGGCAACAGGTGCAGACCGAGGCCGTCGACGAGCACCACTGCGACGCGGCGCGCGTCCGAGTGCTCGGTGAGGTGCAGGACGTCGACGGCGCCGGGCACCGTCAACAGCGCCGCCACGCTCGGCAGGACGTCGCACAGTGATGCGGTCACCGCACCACCTTCGCACCCGCCCGGTCAGCGCGGGCGGATACGTCAGGCGCGGTGGCGTCCCGATTGCTCGTCGCGGCGGCTGTGCAGGTGGAACGTGGACTCCAGGCCGTAGCTGCGTGCGACCACGATGGGCGTGTCGTACTCGCGGTAGATCCACAGGGTGTCGCTGCGCAGGCCGAGCGGTTCGGCGAGGGTGAACGAATCACTCTCGGCCCCGTCCGGACCGATCATCGTCAGCACGTCGCCCACCTGGATGGTGTGGAGCATGAGCCGCATACCGCTTCCAACGAGCGCGCCGTCGAGGCGTTACGCGGTCGGTCAGAAGGGGATGCCCTGGTCATGGCAGAGGAGCGACGCTCGCGCAGCGAACACCGAAATTTCAGCAAGGGTGACCGGGTCAGCTGGAACAGTCACGGCAGCACGGCGCACGGCGAGGTCGTCCGCAAGATCACGAGCGACACCGAGGCCGGCGGGCGCACCGTGCGGGCGAGCGAGGACGAGCCGCAGTACCTGGTCAGGAGCGACAACGGCGGCGAGGCCGTGCACAAGCCCGACGCCCTGACCAAGCAGTAGGGCCCGAGGCGACTTACTCGTCGTCGGTGCGGTACCCGAGCACGGGTGAGAGCCACTTCTCGGCCTCGGCCACCGTCCAACCCTTGCGCTTGGCGTAGTCCTCGACCTGGTCGCGGCCGATGCGACCCAGCACGAAGTACTGCGACTGCGGGTGCGAGAAGTACAGGCCACTGACCGCGGCGCCAGGCCACATCGCCATGCTCTCGGTGAGTTCGATGCCCGCGTTCGCCTTCACGTCGAGCAGCTGCCAGATCGTCTGCTTCTCGGTGTGCTCGGGGCAGGCGGGGTAGCCAGGAGCGGGGCGGATGCCCTGGTAGCGCTCCTTGATCAGGTCCTTCGCGTCGAGGTGCTCATCGGGCGCGTAGCCCCAGAACTCGTTGCGCACCCGCTCGTGCAGGCGTTCGGCGAACGCCTCGGCGAGCCGGTCGGCCAGCGACTCGAGCAGGATGGCGTTGTAGTCGTCGTTGTCCTTCTTGAACCGCTCGACGCGCTCGGAGCTGCCCAGGCCAGCGGTGACCGCGAAGCAGCCCACGTAGTCGCGCAGCCCGGTCTCCTTCGGCGCGACGAAGTCGGCGAGCGAGCGGTGCGGGACGCCCTCACGGTGTTCGGTCTGCTGGCGCAGCTCGTGCAGCGTGGTGGCGACCGACGCCCGCTTCTCGCTGTCGTAGATCTCGATGTCGTCGCCGACCGCGTTGGCCGGGAACAGGCCCATGACACCGCTGGCGCGGATCCACTTCTCCTCGATCAGCTGATCGAGCATCCGCTGTGCGTCGTCGTAGAGCGGCCGGGCGGACTCGGCCGTCGTCGGGTTGTTGAGGATGTCGGGGTACTTGCCCTTCATCTCCCAGGCGTTGAAGAACGGCTGCCAGTCGATGTAGCGGCGCAGTTCGTCGAGCGGGTAGTCGGTGAACGTGCGGACGTACTGCGTCGGCGTGCTGGACTCGTGGAAGTCGTCGGTGTGCGTGTCGCGCAACTGCTGCGAGATCAGGTGCGGCCGGGGCGGGCGGTAGCTGCTCCAGTCGATGGGCGTGCGGTCCTCGCGGGCCTTCGCGATCGGCAGGATCGGCTTGGCCTCGTTGCGGGCGGCGTGCCGTTCGCGCAGCGAGTCGTAGTCGGCGTCGAGGTCGGCCAGCAGCTTGGGCTTCTGCCGGTCGTCGAGCAGGGCCGCCACCACCGGCACGGACCGGGAAGCGTCCTTCACCCAGACCACCGGGCCGTGGTACTTGCGGTCGACCTTCACCGCGGTGTGCGCCCGCGAGGTCGTGGCCCCGCCGATCAGCAGCGGGATGTCGAGACCCTGGCGCTCCATCTCGGTGGCGAAGTTGACCATCTCGTCGAGGGACGGGGTGATCAGGCCGGACAGTCCGATGACGTCGGCGTCGTGCTCCTTCGCCGCGTCGAGGATCTTCTGCGCCGGCACCATGACGCCGAGGTCGATGACGTCGAAGTTGTTGCACTGCAGCACCACGCCGACGATGTTCTTGCCGATGTCGTGGACGTC
>CAZZZE010000482.1:0-2331 GCA_964658365.1 uncultured Jatrophihabitantaceae bacterium | reverse complement strand
TCATCGGCAGAGTCGGGTGGCGCTGGTTCACTCCTCGTCCGACGGATCCAACAAACGGGTGACGGCGTCACGAAGTTCGGGCAGGTCGTTGGTGACCGTGGCTTGGACGATTGCGTGGCTGGTGTCGAAATAGCGGTGGGCGAGGTTGTCGCGTATGCGTGCGATCTGCGACCAGGGAATGTCGGGCTCGCGGTCGGTGATCTCGACCGGGATTGCTTTGACGGCTTCGCCTATCTCGAGCAACCGGATCCGAACACCGTCGAAGATCAGCCCATCGGTGAGCTCACCGCGGGACATGTGGGATTCAATGGCGGTGATCGCCTCGAGGATGTCGGTCAGGCGCCGTTGTCACGATGATTCACAGCGCGATCGCTTCGGCCTCGACGTTTTCGCGGACGCCGGACTTGAGGTCGGCTGCAGGAATCAGATCAACGCTGCACCCAATCACCGCTTCAAGTGCATCGCGGGCGCGTCCGAGTCCGATCAGTCCCATGCTGGCAGGTAGGTCGGCCAAGAGGTCCAGGTCGCTGTCGGGACGATCTTCGCCTCGAGCGACGCTGCCGAACACTCGCACGTCGTGGATTCCATGTGCGGCTGCGGTGTCGAGCAGCCGTCTGCGGTGGCGCCGTACCCGTCGACCGATCGGGCCCGTCAAGATGTCGAGACGACGTGGAGTGGTTCGCAGCTGCAGATCCAGCTCGAAGCCGGTTGCCGCCACTAGCGCGGCCAGCGTCGGGACCGACGGTTGGCGTCGCCCCGACTCGTATGCGCTGACAACGCTCTGCGTCACGCCTGCCGCAACTGCAAGCTGCTGCTGCGTCAGATGGGCGCGCTGACGCGCCGAACGCAACACGACCCCGCTATCCACACAACTCAGCATAGCGAATCGTAACTACTCAGCGAGCAAGAGCTGACATGCTGTCATTGGCAGTAGCGGTTTCTGATCAAGTCGCATCCTGTAGGTCCGCATCCCTGCAGGATGCGGTTCAATCACGGCCGGCGTCCGCGTCTGTACATCGGCAACAGGGCGCGCCTGATCGTGCCGAGCCCAACGGACTGCGGGCCGGACCGCGCACTCGCGCGCGACACGCCCGGGATCGCGTTCAGCTGAACGCGTCGGTCTACGACGGTTGGACAGCGCCCTGCTAGGGAATCGGCTGAGCGGATCTGTCGACGCAGCTAGACCGTCGCGAGCCAGTTCTCGAGCAGCGCGGCGCCGGCGTCGCCGGACTTCTCGGGGTGGAACTGCGTCGCGCTCACCGGGCCGCGCTCGACGGCTGACACGAACGCCTCGCCGTGCGTGGTGCTCGTGACCAGGCCGTCGGCGCCGTTCATCGTCTCGGCGTGCACCGCGTAGGAGTGCACGAAGTAGAAGCGGGTGTCCTCGGCCATGCCTGCGAACAGCGTCGACCCGGCCGGGCGCTCGACGGTGTTCCAGCCCATGTGCGGGCGCACCGGCGCGCGCAGCGCCTCGACCCGCCCGGGCAGCACGCCGAGCCCGGCCGCCTCGACGCCATGCTCGACGCCGGACTCGAAGAGCACCTGCATGCCGACGCAGATGCCGAGCACGGGCCGCTCGTCGCGCAGCCGGGCGTCGAGCACCGCGCGGGCACCGACCTCGTCGAGCCCGGCCATGCAGGCGGCGAACGCGCCGACGCCGGGCACCACGAGACCGTCGGCGTCGACCGCGGCTGAAGCGTCAGCGGTCACCTCCACCTCTGCCCCCACGCGTTCAAGGGCGCGCTGGGCCGAGCGGAGGTTCCCCGACCCGTAGTCGAGGACGACGATCTTCTTCGCCACGGCGCTACAGCACGCCCTTGGTTGACGGCACGCCCAGCACCCGCGGGTCGAGTTCGACGGCGGCGCGCAGCGCACGGGCCACCGCCTTGTACTGCGCCTCGGTGACGTGGTGCCAGTCGCGGCCGGCGTGCACGGTCACGTGCAGCGCGATCGCGGCGTGGTAGACGAAGGACTCGAAGACGTGCCGCGTCAGCGTCGTGGCGTACTGCGTGCCGATCATCGGCGGCGCGCCGTCGGGCTCGGTGTGCACCAGGTAGGGCCGGCCGGACAGGTCGACCGCGGCCTGCACCAGGCACTCGTCCATCGGGATCATCGCGTCACCGAAGCGGCGGGTGCCGGCCTTGTCGCCGGCGGCCTGCGCGAACGCCTGGCCGAGCGCGATGGCGGTGTCCTCGACGGTGTGGTGCGCGTCGATGTGCAGGTCGCCCTCGACCCGGACGGTGAGGTCGAAGAGCGCGTGCTTGCCGAACGAGCCCAGCATGTGGTCGTAGAAGCCGACCCCGGTGGAGACGTCCGTCCGCCCGGTGCCGT
>CAZZZE010000481.1:0-2332 GCA_964658365.1 uncultured Jatrophihabitantaceae bacterium | reverse complement strand
TCGGCGTGGCCGTCGGTGACGGTCGAGACGTTGTCGAGGTTGAGCACGATGCGTGACAGCGGCAGCGCCGTCGATCCGGCCGAGAACGGGCTGTCGTCCGGTGGCAGGAGCTCGCTGACCGGCACCCCGTAGAAGTCGGCCAGCTCGGCCAGGCGCTGTACGGACACGGCACGGTCGCCGCGCTCGTAGGACCCGACCACCACGGCCTTCCAGCGACCTGCGGACTTGCGCTCGACACCCTGCAGCGACAGGTGTTGCTGAGCGCGGACGGCCCGCAATCGAGCACCCAGAGCCTTGGCGTAGCCGTCGGCGGCCACTACCTCGTCTTCGGACACTCTGCTGGTCATCCCGTCCCCGTGTACGCCGGCTTCGACGCGCGCCGGCATGGTCGCGTCATCCTGCCACTATGCCCAATCAAGGAAGCCGATCACCATCCGGAGGGACAACTGACCGTAACTTTGCTGCCCAGACCTGTCAAAAAACGAACAAGTGCCTCACACCAGCCGCAGCCTGCGCCGCAGCTGGGCCCGCGCCGCAGCCTGTTAGGGTGGAAACCGTTCCACTCCTTTAACGGACCGTCCAGTGAGGCGGACAAGGAGGCGCACGCGTGTCCTCGGATGCCCCTGCCCAGTCGCCGGTCGAGCCCATCGCTCCCGCTGCTGTCCTCTCGGCTCCGGACGTCGCCCGCATCGTCGACCGGATGGCGCACGAGATCATCGAGAACACCGCCCGTGGCGGGTTCGAGGTCGTGCTGCTCGGGATCCCCACCCGGGGCGTGCCGCTTGCGCACCGTCTCGCCGACCGCATCGCCACCTTCGCTGGCGTGCAGCTGCCGGTCGGCTCGCTCGACATCACCCTCTACCGCGACGACCTGCGCCTGCGCGGGGTGCGCCCGCTCGCCGAGACCGTCGAGCCCGAGGGCGGCGTCGACGGCTGCACCGTGATCCTCGTCGACGACGTGCTGTGCTCGGGGCGGTCGTGCCGGGCCGCCCTCGACGCCCTGACCGAGCTGGGCCGTCCCCGCGCCGTCCAGCTCGCGACGCTCGTGGACCGGGGTCACCGCGAGTTGCCGATCCGCGCCGACTACGTCGGCAAGAACCTGCCGACCTCGCCGGAGCAGAAGGTGCGGGTGCTGATGACCGAGGTCGATGGCCACGACGCGGTGCTCGTCGAGGACGGGGACCCCGTATGAGGAACCTGCTCTCGGCCGCCGACCTCGACCGCGACGAGGCGCTGGCCATCCTCGACACCGCGCAGCGCATGCACGCCGTGCAGACCCGCGAGGTCAAGAAGCTGCCGCCGCTGCGCGGGCGGACCATCGTCAACCTGTTCTTCGAGGACTCGACCCGCACCCGCTCGTCGTTCGAGATCGCCGGCAAGTGGCTCTCGGCCGACGTCATCAACGTCAGCGCCAAGGGCTCCAGCGTCAGCAAGGGTGAGAGCCTGCGCGACACCGTGCTGACCGTCGCGGCCATGGGCGTCGACGCGCTCGTCGTCCGGCACAACGCCTCGGGCGCCGTGGCCCGCATCGCGCAATGGGTCGACTGCCGGGTGGTCAACGCCGGTGACGGCACCCACGAGCACCCGACCCAGGCGCTGCTCGACGCGTACACCCTGCGCAGCCGCCTTGGCGACCTCGCCGGCCGGCATGTGGCGGTCGTCGGCGACATCACCCACAGCCGGGTGGCGCGCTCGAACGTGCTGCTGCTGCGCACCCTGGGCGCCAGGGTCACGCTCGTCGCGCCACCCACCCTGATGCCCGCCGGGGTGGGCAGCTGGCCGTGCGACACCAGCTGGGACCTCGACGCGGTGCTGTCCGGCAAGTCCGGCGGCGACGTCGACGCGGTGATGATGCTGCGCGTCCAGCGCGAGCGGATGAGCGGCGGCTACTTCCCCAGCGAGCACGAGTACGCGGTCAGCTACGGGCTCTCGCCCGAGCGGCTCGACCTGCTCGGCGACGACGTCCCGATCCTGCACCCGGGCCCGATGAACCGCGGCCTCGAGATCTCCTCGGCCGCCGCCGACAGTTCGCGCTCGCTGGTGCTCGAGCAGGTGCAGGCCGGGGTGTCGGTGCGGATGGCCGTGCTCTACCGGCTCCTCGCGGGTCCCGAGGAGGTATCGGTATGACAGTGGTGATCCGTGGCGCCGCCCTGCTAGGCGAGCGCATCACCGACGTACTGGTCGACGATGGCGTGATCGCGGCCGTCGGCGCCAACCTCCACGGCGACGACGTGCTCGACGGGTCGGGGCTGGTGCTGCTGCCCGGCTTCGTCGACCTGCACACCCACCTGCGCGAGCCGGGCCGCGAGGACGCCGAGACGATCGCCACCGG
>CAZZZE010000480.1:0-2335 GCA_964658365.1 uncultured Jatrophihabitantaceae bacterium | reverse complement strand
GCCACGCTGTCGTGCTCCAGGAAACGTACAGGTATGCCGATCTCGCGTGTGGGACGCCGGTACCCGGTGTTACGTAAAATCTGCGAGACGCGGGTGCCCACCCCGCCGGTCTCGATGCCGTCCTCGACGGTCACGACCAGCTCGGCCGAGGCGGCCAGCTCGACGAGCGCAGGGTCGACAGGCGTGACCCAGCGCGGCGATACGACCCGGACGGTGTAGCCCGCGCGACGCACCGAGGCGGCCGCCTCGAGTGCCTCGAGCGCCAGCGACCCGACCGCGACCAGCAGCACGTCGACGGGCGATGAGTCGTCGGGTTCGGCCAGCACGTCGACCGTGCCCAGCCTGCGCAACGCCGGGATGGGCTCGGGCAGCGGGGTCTTGGGAAAGCGCACCACGCTGGGGCCGTCGCCGATCGACAGCGACTCGCGCAGCAGCTCGCGCAGGGTCTGCTCGTCGCGCGGGGCGGCGATGTGGATGCCCGGAACCACGCCCAGCAGGGCGAGGTCCCACATGCCGTTGTGACTCGGGCCGTCCTGCCCGGTGACGCCCGAGCGGTCGAGCACGAACGTGACCGGCAGCCGGTGCAGCGCGACGTCCATGAGCACCTGGTCGAAGGCCCGGTTCAGGAAGGTGGCATACAGGGCTACGACCGGGTGCATGCCGCCCATGGCCAGCCCGGCTGCGGAGGTGACCGCGTGCTGCTCGGCGATGCCCACGTCGTAGAAGCGCTCGGGGAAGCGCTCGGCGAACGCCGCGAGTCCGGTGGGGCCGCACATGGCCGCGGTGATGGCCACGACGTCGTCGCGCTGCTCGGCCAGGTGGACGAGCTCGTCGCCGAACGCAGCGGTCCACGAGCGGCCGGAGCTCGGCCGAGCCAGGCCGGTGGACGGATCGAAGCCACCGGACTGGTGCATCTGGTCGGCGAGGTCGTTCTCGGCCGGCGCGTAGCCGTAACCCTTACGCGTGAAGCAGTGCACCAGCACCGGGCCGTCGAAGCCGCGGGCCAGGCGCAGCGCGTTCTCGACCTCGTCGACGTCATGGCCGTCGACCGGGCCGAGGTACTTCAGACCGAGGTCCTCGAACATGCTCTGCGGCTGCAGCACGTCCTTGAGGCCGCGCTTCATGCCGTGCAAGGCCTCGAACAGCGCCTGGCCGACGACCGGCGTGCGCTCGAGGGCGTCGCGGACGTTGCCCAGAACCCGCTCGTAGCCGGGCCGCAGCCGCAGCCCGGCGAGGTGTCTGGCCAGCCCACCGACGGTCGGCGAGTAGCTGCGACCGTTGTCGTTGACGACCACGATCACCGGCCGGTCGGCGCCGGCGATGTTGTTCAACGCCTCCCAGCACATGCCGCCGGTGAGCGCGCCGTCGCCGACGACCGCGACGACGGGGCGGCGCTCGCCGCGGACCTCGAAGGCCTTGGCCAGCCCGTCGGCGTAGGACAGCGCGGTGGACGCGTGCGAGTTCTCGATCCAGTCGTGCGGGCTCTCGGCACGGCTCGGGTAACCCGACAGCCCGCCGCCCTGGCGCAGGGTGGGCATCTGCTCGGCCCGGCCGGTGAGGATCTTGTGGACGTAGGCCTGGTGGCCGACGTCGAACAGGATCGGCTCGGCCGGCGAGTCGAAGACCCGGTGCAGGGCCATGGTCAGCTCGACGACGCCGAGGTTCGGGCCCAGGTGGCCGCTCGTGCGTGCCACGGTCTGCACCAGCAGGTCGCGGATCTCGGCCGCGAGCGTGACCAGCTGCGGGCCGTCGAGCGCACGGAGATCGGCGGTGGATCGCATTCGATCGAGAACTCGCGTCACACCGTGATCCTACGGGCTGGTGCCCGCTGTGCCCGGACCGACGTGAGGGTCGCGTAAGTCCGCCGGCGGTTCGATACGGGCCACGCACTCCACGTGGTGGGTCATCGGGAAGGCGTCGAACGCACGCAGCGAGGTCAACCGCCAGCCGGCGGCCAGGGCCACCGCGGTGTCGCGGGCCAGCGCCGCGGGATCGCACGCGACGTAGCCGATGACCCGCGGCCGCAGCGCCAGCAGGGCCTGCATCACCTCGCGCCCGGCACCCGCACGCGGCGGGTCGAGCACCACGACGTCGGGTGCCTGCTCCAGCGCCGCGAGGGACTCGGCCGTGACCCGGCCCCGCTGCACCACTGCCTGCGGCAGGTCGGACAGGTTGGCGGCCGCGTCGCCGACCGCTGCGGCCGAGGACTCGATGCCCCGGACGGTGCCCAGCGGGCCGACCGCCTCGGCCAGCGGCGCGGTCAGCGCACCGGCGCCGGCGTAGAGGTCGAGCACGTGCTCGCCCGGCGCCGGCGACACCGCCTCGAGCACGGCGG
>CAZZZE010000479.1:0-2336 GCA_964658365.1 uncultured Jatrophihabitantaceae bacterium | reverse complement strand
CGGGCCAGCGCCACCCGCTGCTGCTGCCCACCCGACATCTGGTGCGGGTACTTCCTGGCGTGCTCGCCGAGGCCGACCAGGTCAAGCAGCTCGGTCGCCCGCGAGCGGCGGGCGCTGCCGCCCTGCTTGCGCATGCGCAGGCCGAAGGCGACGTTGTCGGTGGCGGTCATGGTCGGGAACAGGCTGTAGGACTGGAAGACCATGCCCATGTCGCGCTTGTTGGCCGGGGTACGCGTGACGTCCTTGCCGTCGACGAGCAGCGACCCCGACGTCGGCTGGTCGAACCCGGCCAGCAACCGCAGGGCGGTGGTCTTGCCGCAGCCCGAGGGGCCCAGCAGTGCGAGCAGCTCGCCCGGTTCGATGAGCAGGTCGAGGCCGTCGAGCGCGGCGGTGGAGCCGAAGACGCGGGTGATGCCGCGGTACTCGACCGTCGTTCCGGCCCGGGTCGGGACGGCGGCCGCGAGCCCGGCCGGGTCGAGGGAAGGTTGCGCGGTCATGCCGATTTTCTCTCCCGTCCGCCGCGCCAGTTCAGCGCGCTGATTGCCAGCAGGATCACCTCGACGAGCAACAGGCTGAACACCGACACCGCGGCCTGTACCTGACCGGAGCGTGTCGGCAATTGTGCCAGCCACACCGGGAACGGCTTGGTGTAGAGCAGGATCGAGGAGATCGTGTACTCGCCCATCACGAGGGCGAAGCACAGGAACGACGCGTTGACCAATGCGGTGCGCAGGCAGGGCATGAGCACGCGGAACAACACCGTGGGCCAGCTCGCGCCCAGATTGCGGGCCGCCTCGACGAGCGTGCTCACGTCGACGGCCCGCAGGCCGGAGTCGATCGCCCGGTACACGAACGGCATGGCCAGCATGACGTAGAGCAGCGCCAGCAGCAGCGGGTGGCTGTTGTCGCGCAGGAACCGCAGCAGGTGGAAGGCCACGCCCTCGTCCTGTCCGGCCGCGGCGCCGGTCTTGGGTGCCGCCGACTGGTAGACGTCGCTGACGCCCACGACGAGGACGACGGGCGGGAACACCAGCGGCAGCAGCGTGAACACCTCGACGACCGCACGCATCCTCGGGATGCGCAGGTGCAGCAGTACCTGGGTGGGCACCATCAGCGCGAGCGTGATCACGATCGTCACGACGCTGATCTCGAGCGAGTAGCCGAGCGCCTGCGCAAGGTTGATCTGGCCGTCGCCGGGGTTCTGGAAGATCTGCCGGTAGGCCGACAGCGTGACGCCGCCGTGCCCGTCCTTGACCGTGAAGGTGATGGCAGCGACGAGCGGTCCGACGAAGTACACGGCCGCGACGGCCAGCACGATCCAGCGCCCGACCCGCCCGCGGGAGCGGCGGCGCGCGGGTGCGGCGCCCGGCGGCGGCAGCGCGTCGACGGTCGCCAGTCCGCCGATCGACGGGTTCGGCGCGCTCATGCGAGCCATTTCGAGGTCCGGCGCTGCAGCAGCTGGTAGATGACGGTGAGCGGCAGGACGATGACGATCATGTCGAGGGCCAGCGCGGCGCCGAGGTTCTCCTGGCCCGGCAGCACGTTGCCCGACAGCACCGACTGGATGCGGATGGTGACCAGCGGGAAGGAGGAGTTGATCGCGTAGGCGGTGGCGAAGGCCGAGAACGACGAGCAGAACAGCAGCAGCACCGAGCCCAGGAAGCTCGGCATCAGTACCGGCCCGGCCACGTAGCGCCAGTACGCCCAGCGGCTCGCGCCGAGGTTCTCGGCCGCCTCGCCCCACTGCGGCTTGAGCCCCTCCAGCGCCGGGGCCATGACGAGCACCATCAGCGGCACGAGGAAATACAGGTAGACGATCGCGAGTCCGGACAACTGCGAGAGCTGCACGTGACCGTCGTCGACGAGTGAGAAGTGGAAGTGGTCCTGCAGGAAGGTGGTGAGGATGCCCGAGTTCGCGTCGAGCGTGGCGATGAACAGGAACGCCAGCGGGATGCCGCCGAAGTTCGCGAGCACCGCCGAGGCCGACGTCACGACCTGCCGCAGGATGGTGCTGCGCGAGTTCACCACCGCCGACGCGAGCACCACCCCGAACACCGCACCCAGCACGGCCACGATCAGCGACAGCCGCACGCTCGTCTCGAGCGAGGTCAGGTACACCCCGTGCAGCGACTGCGAGACGTTCGCGCCGGTGAAGCTGGTCGTGGACGTGTGGACGAACTGCTGCGTCACCGGGTCGCGCACGGTGCCGTTCGAGGTCGTCGTCCGCCGGAACGCGTCGAAGAGGATGAACCCGATCGGCAGCAGGAACACCAGGCCGACGAAGACGAAGAACGGGGCAAGGCCGAGCCAGGCCAGGCTGAAGCGGCGGGGCCGGG
>CAZZZE010000478.1:0-2338 GCA_964658365.1 uncultured Jatrophihabitantaceae bacterium | reverse complement strand
GGCCGCCACGGTCACCCACCAGCGCGGCAAGACCGAGCCGCTGTCGCGGATGCGCCAGGTGATCGCCACCCGGATGGTCGAGTCGTTGCAGATCTCGGCCCAGCTGACGACCGTCGTCGAGGTCGACGTCACCCGCATCGCCCGGCTCCGGCAGCGGGCCAAGGCCGAGTTCGAGGCCCGCGAGGGCGTCAAGCTCTCCTTCCTGCCGTTCTTCGCGGTGGCTGCCATCGAGGCCCTCAAGGCCCACCCGGTCGTGAACTCCTCCATCGACCTCGAGAAGAAGCAGGTCACCTTCCACGACGCCGAGCATCTGGGCATCGCGGTCGACACCGAGCGCGGGCTGCTCGTGCCGGTGATCCACGACGCCGGCGACCTCAACCTCGGCGGCCTGGCCCGCAAGATCGCCGATCTTGCCGAGCGCACCCGCACCAACAAGGTCAGCCCGGACGAGCTGGGCGGCGGCACGTTCACCCTCACGAACACCGGCAGCCGCGGGGCGTTGTTCGACACCCCCATCATCAACCAGCCGCAGGTCGCCATCCTGGGCACCGGGGCGGTCGTCAAGCGGCCCGTCGTCATCGACGACGACGATCTCGGCGAGACGATCGCGGTGCGCTCGATGGTGTATCTCGCGCTGTCCTACGACCACCGCATCGTCGACGGCGCCGACGCCGCCCGCTTCCTGGTCACCATGAAGGACCGGCTCGAGGCGGGAGCGTTCGAACGCGCTCTCGGGCTGGGCTAGGTCGGGCGTGCAGATCGTCCTGACCGGCGCGTCGGGCCTCATCGGCCCGGCGCTGCGCGACAGCTTGATAGCCGACGGGCACAGCGTGCGGACCCTGGTCCGGCGGGAACCCGTCGGTCCCGAGGAGGACCGCTGGGACCCGGCGGCCGGGCTCATGGACCCGAACGTCCTCGACGGGGTCGACGTCGTCGTGTGCCTGTCCGGCGCCGGCGTAAGTGACAAGCGCTGGACCGAGAAGTACAAGAAGGCGATCGTGGCCAGCCGCGTCGACACGGTGGGCACCGTGGCCACCACCATCGCGAAGTCCGGCAGCACGGCCAAGCTGGTCTGCGCGTCGGCGGTCGGCTATTACGGCGACACCGGTGAGCGGCGGATCGACGAGAGCGCGCCGGCCGGCACCGGTTTCCTGTCCGACGTCTGCGTGCAGTGGGAACGCGCGGCCGACCCCGCGCGAGCGGCCGGTGTCACGGTCAGCCATCTCCGAACCGGACTGGTGCTGGCCAAGCGCGCCGGGTTGCTGCCGCGGCTGGGGCTGTTCGTGAAGCTCGGCATCGGCGGCAAGCTCGGCTCGGGCCGCCAGTACTTCCCGTGGATCTCGCTCACCGACGAGGTGGCCGCCATCCGCTTCGTCATGGACAACGACGTACCCGGCCCCGTGAACCTGACAGCGCCCAACCCTGTGACCAATACCGAGTTCACCAAGACCCTCGGATCGCTGCTGCACCGGCCGACGCTGTTCCCGGTGCCCGGCTTCGCGGCCCGCATCGTGCTCGGCGAGTTCGCCGGCGACGTGCTGACCGGCCAGAACGCCGTCCCGGCAGCGCTCGAAGCCGCTGGATTCCGGTTCAGCCACCCCCACCTGCGCGCCGCGCTGGAGTCGGAACTGCACTGATCGCCCTCACGCCTGCTGCTGTTCCGAGATCCGCGCCGACGTGGCCCGGCCGACGAGGGTCAGCCGCATCCGGGTCGGGCCGACACCCGACGCCTGCCCGCGGGTCGACCCGGAGCACACCAGCGTCGTAGCCGGCAGGGTCGCCGCGGCCGTGACGACGACGCGGCCGGCGTGCTCGCTGACCCGGATGTCGTCATACGTCGTGCGCACCCCGCGTAGCCCGCACCCGGCCGGGACGATGCGCAGCAGCAGTGCGGTGTCGGCCCGCAGCAGGTCGGACGAGGCGTAGACCTGGCGCAGCAGGTCGGGCCGGCGCTCGGCGAACGCCCGACCGCGCAGCGCGTCCAGCGCGCTCAGGCGGGCCGGCCAGCTGACGGTCACCGGCGCAGGACGCGATGCCGGCGCCGCCGGCCGGTCGGTCGAGTGCGCCGGCGTGATCGTGGATGCCGGCGTGACCGGCCGGGTCACCGGTGTCGCCGGCCGGGTGCTGGCCCGCGACGGCGGCTGCGCTCCGGCGGAGGTGTCGAGGTGGCGCGACAGCAGCAGCCCGATGGAGCCGAGGAGCACCGCGACGGCCAGGGCGAGGCCGACACCGGCCGGCCGCGGGCCGTGCAGTCGCCCATCACGCCGACGCGGCGCGCGGGGCAGCTGCGGCCGTGGCCGCGGCAGCCCAAGCCCTCGCCGCCGCCACCGACCTCGAC
>CAZZZE010000477.1:0-2347 GCA_964658365.1 uncultured Jatrophihabitantaceae bacterium | reverse complement strand
GACTTCGTCTCCTCCGACAGGTGGGCCGACGCGTCGTACCCGGTGATCGTGTACTGCGTGAGGATCGCCGACAGCGGCAGCACGAGCAGGACGAACCCGGCGCCGCTGGTGTGCCCGCCGAAGAACCCGGTGTTGTTGACGGTGTGGGTGAAGACCGAGCTCACGCTGGCGTGCTTCGAGGGCACGGCGAACAGGATGACGATGACGGCCAGCGCGCCGGCGACGTGCCACCACACCGAGATGTTGTTGAGCACGGCCAGCAGGTGCGAGGAGAAGATGTTGACGGCCGCGGCGATGCCGAGGATGACCACGAACTCGATGAACACGCGGGTCAGCGAGTAGTCCGCGGCCCACGACGTGCTGTACAGCCCGACCACGGTGTCGAGGAACGACGCGCAGCCGTAGGCAACTGAGGCGTCGATGGCCAGCAGGCCGATGAGGTTGAGCCAGCCGGTGTAGTAACCGGCCTTCGCGCCGCCCAGCTTGGCTGCCCACCAGTAGATGCCGCCCGACGTCGGCATGGCGGACACCAGCTCGGACATGCACAGCCCGATGACCAGGATGAGGGCGGCGACGATCGGCCAGCCCCACGCAATGGCCGCCGGCCCGCCGCCGTTCCAGCCCAGCCCGAAGCTGGTGAAGCAGCCGGCCAGGATCGAGATGATCGAGAACGAGATCGCGAAGTTCGAGAACCCCGACCAGGAGCGGCTCAGTTCCTGCTTGTACCCGAGCGCTGCGAGTTCGGCCTCGTCATCGTCAGCGACGGGCGGCGGTGCGGCGGTGGTCGACATGATGGCGGGTCCCCTCGATGGGCGGTGCTGGTCGTCAGTGACGGCCTCACTATCGGGGTGCGCCTTTACGGGCGTGCGTACTTCGGCGTTGCCGGTGTGTTTCCGGCGTCGACCCGGCCTACCCGTGCCGGTGGGCGGCCACCCGCCGTCGTCCGATCCACAGGAGTGCCGCACCGAGTGCGATGGCCGCGAGCGCGAGCCCGAGCTGCCCGCCGAGCTGGCGCGGGCCCGAGTCGGCGAGCGCATCGGGCTCGGGGATCGCGGTGATGTGGGTCTCGACCACGAACGAGCAGCTCGACGACGCTGCGGTCGTTGCGGCCGCCCGCACCGCCGGCACGGCCGGGGCGGAGGTGGTGACGCCCGAGGCCGAGGACGCCGCTGTCGCGGGCGCTGTCGCCGGCGCCGATGCCGAGCCGCTGCCGGAGGAGCCGCCGAGTCCGCAGTCCAGGCTGCTGCTCGACGCGAGCGCGGCGAAGCCCAGCGTGTCGGTGCCGACGGACAGCGCCTTGAGCTCGATCGGCACCCGGACGCTGGCCCCCGGGGCGATGGTGCCAAGCGGCCAGAAGCGCAGCGACGGCGAGCTGGCGCGCGTCACGGGCGCCGAGGACCGGGCCAGCGCCGCCCGCTGCAGACGCTGCCGCACCACCGACTCAGCCCCCACCAACACGATCGTCGAGGAGGTTCCCGACGTGAGATCCGTGCCGTTGGTGATGGCGAAGTGGGTCTTCTTGGGGTGCTTCTCGTCGTCGGTGATGGCGATGGCGTACGCGCCCGGTGCGGCGCCGGCGCCGATGTTGCGGACGATGCCGGTGACCGTGGCGCGGTGCCCGACCACCGTGTGCAGCGAGGCCGGGGTGAGGCTGACCGCCAGCCTGCTGGGCCTCAGCACGACGATGCGCGCCTCGACCGACGTCGGGTCGTAGGTACCGGAACCGGCCGGCTGCAGGGCGACCTGGAAGGTCAGCGTGCTGCCCGGCGTCGCGTCCTGGGCGACCTCGAGGTCGATACCGATCAGGATGTTGGCGCGGGCGGCCAGCGGGCCGACGCTGCAGGTGATCTTCGGCGCGCTGCCCTGGCAGGTCAGGTCCTGGTAGTCGCCGTCGCTGTCGTACCAGTAGTCGATCCGGTAAACCGGATCGTCCTCGTCCGGCTCCAGGCCCAGCCCGGCGGGCAGGGTGATGACCACGGTCGCGTCGGAGACGGCCGGCCCGTCGTTGACCACCTGGGCGTCGAACTCGACGTCGCTGCCCGGCGTCAGCGACGTCGCGTGGTCCTCGCCCGAGTCGGCGGGCAGGCAGACGACCGGATTCGGCGCGTTGACGTTCGTCGTGCACGCCGGACCGTCGTCGGCCGGTGGTGCCGGTGCGGTCGCGGCGGGCTTGCGCGACGGCGTCGTCCGCCGGCAGGTCGCTACTGCCGTCACTTCACTCCGCTCGTATAAAAATTCGCGAAGTTTGGCGATCGCGGCCTGCGGCTTCTCAAGATAGTCCAGGCGAAATTCGAGAAAAGCGTTCTCGCGTACGACCGCGTCGGCTTTAGCAAGCATCTCGTCTGCC
>CAZZZE010000476.1:0-2348 GCA_964658365.1 uncultured Jatrophihabitantaceae bacterium | reverse complement strand
CGAAGCAGCCGCCCTGGTCGATCGAGATGTCGACGAGCACCGAGCCGGGCTTCATCCGCGACACCAGTTCGTTGCTGATCAGCGTCGGGGCCTTCGCGCCAGGGATCAGCACGGCACCGATGACCAGGTCGGCGTCCAGGACTGCCTTCTCGACCTCGTAGGCGTTGGACGCGACGGTCTGGCAGTGGCCCTGGTAGATGGCGTCGACCTGGCGCAGCCGGGCGACGTTCTTGTCGAGCAGCAACACCTCGGCCTGCATGCCGAGCGCGATGGCTGCGGCGTTGATGCCCGAGACGCCGGCGCCGATGACAACGACCTTGGCCGCGTACACGCCGGGGACGCCGCCCATGAGCGTGCCGCGCCCGCCGCCCTGGCGCATGAGGTGGTATGAGCCGACCTGCGGGGCCAACCGGCCGGCGACCTCGGACATCGGGGCGAGCAGCGGCAGCGAGCCGTCGGGCAGCTGGACGGTCTCGTAGGCGATGCCGGTCGTCCCGGCTGCCAGCAGCGCGTCGGTGCAGGCCTTGTCGGCGGCCAGGTGCAGGTAGGTGAACAGGATCTGGTCCTTGCCGCGGTAGCGCATCCGCGGGTACTCCTCGGCGACGGGCTCCTTGACCTTGAGCACCATGTCGGCGGAGCCCCACACGTCGTCGGCGGTGGGCAGGATCTGCGCTCCCGCATCGACGAACGCGGAGTCCGGGATGGCCGAGCCGACGCCGGCCTCGGCCTCGATGACGACCTGGTGGCCGTGGCGCACCAGCTCGTTGACGCCGGCCGGAGTGATGGCCACCCGGAACTCGTTGTTCTTGACCTCGCGCGGAACGCCTACCTTCATAGCCTCAGAATGAAGGAAAGCCGTGTGAGCCGCTACTGGCGTGAACAAGATTCTGTACGTTACCGGCATGGCATCCGATCGTTCGCAGTCGCGGGTGGAATCCGGGCCGGGTCCGAACATCGTTCGTCCTGCGCTGGACGACGTCGACCGCACCCTGCTTCGGGCCCTGGCCCAGGACGCCCGGATGCCCAACAACGCCCTCGCCCAGCGGGCCGGTATCGCGCCGTCGACCTGTCTGGGCCGCGTCCGGGCACTGCGTGAGCGTGGGGTGATCCGCGGCTACCACGCCGACGTCGATCCGGCCGCGTTGGGCCGGCCGATCCAGGCGATGATCTCGGTGCGCCTGCAGTCGCACGCTCGCGGGCACATCCCCGACTTCATGGCCCGCATCGCCGAGCTGCCCGAGGTGCTCAACGTGTTCTTCCTCGGCGGGGCCGACGACTTCTACGTGCACATCGCCGCCACCAGCACCGAGAACCTGCGCGACTTCGTCGTGATCAATCTCAGCGGCAACTCCGACGTCGCCCTCACCGAGACGAACCTGATCTTCGACCACGTCCGGGCCGGCCTGGGTCACGCCGCCCGCTGAGGCCTACTTCGCGGCGAAGACGCCTTTCGGCCAGGCGCCGTTGGCGGCGAGCCGGGCGGTGAACACGCGGCCCAGCTCGACGGCGCGCGTCACCTTGTCGGGGCCGAGCGCCGTCCACGGCGCAGCCGAGAGCCGATCCGTGGCGCGCTCGACCGAGTCACGCAGCGCCAGCCCACCGGCGGTGAGCCCGTCGTCGTCCAGGATGCCGCGCCGACGCAGCTCCGCCACGCCGGCCGCCCATTCGGCGTCGGCCCAACCGCGGGTGGCCTTGGCCGCCGCCTCGGTGAAGCCGTAGCCGGTGGCGCAGTGGGTGATCAGCGCCTCGAGCCCGGACAGCTCGCCGTCGAGCAGCGCGGCGACGTGGCCGTCGCCGCGGAACTCGCGCAGCAGCGTGATCGCGTGCCACAGCACGAGGTGCGGGGCGTCGGGCCAGGGCAGCTCGGCGTGCGCGGCGAACAGCGCGCGGCCCTGCACCGGCAGGCCGTCGGTCGCGGCGCGGACCAGGGCGGCGAGCTCAGCGACCTCGGCCGAGTCGACCGCCTCGCCGAGCAGACGTCGCAGTGCCCGGTCGGCGACGGTGAGGCGGGCGGCCAGGATGTCGTCGACCGTGGCGACGTCCCACGCGCGCGGGATGTTGTGGGCCACCAGACCGGGATGGAAGTTGTAGAAGGTCGCGGTCACCACGCCGGCGCCGACCCGGCCCATCGCTGCCGACCGGCTGGCGAAATAGGCCATCCGTCCGCGGCGCAGCCCGACCCGCTCGTACTCCTCGTCCGCCTCGGGCGCGAAGTAGATCATCGAGTGCAGGGGGTCGAGGGCACGGTTGGCGCGGGCGGCGGCGCCGGCACCCGAGAAGTCGGTCACGCGCCGAACCCTAGCGGTGAACCGCCGACGCGCTAAGGCCATCGAGCACCTCGGCGATCA
>CAZZZE010000475.1:0-2352 GCA_964658365.1 uncultured Jatrophihabitantaceae bacterium | reverse complement strand
CCTCGGCGGCCGACCTGCTCGGCAACTACTTCGACCTCGAGGACCCGGGCCGCCTCGAGCCCGCGGCGCGCGAGGAACGGGTCGAGGTCGTCGTCGACGGCGTGCGGTTGCGCGGGATCATCGACCGGATCGACGTCTCCCCCGCCGGCGACCTGCGCGTCGTCGACTACAAGACCGGCGCCTCGCCGCGCGAGGCGTTCGAGAGCAAGGCGCTGTTCCAGATGAAGTTCTACGCCCTGGTGCTGTGGCGCACGCGCGGCGTGGTGCCGCGCCAGCTGCGGCTCATGTACCTCGCCGACCCCGACACGCTGACCTACGCCCCCGAGGCCGACGAGCTCGCCCGCTTCGAGCGCACCCTCATGGCGATCTGGGCCGCGATCCAGCGAGGGATGCAGACTGGCGACTTCCGGCCCAGCCCGAGCCGGCTGTGCGACTGGTGCGATTTCAAGGCGCACTGCCCGGCCTTCGGCGGCACCCCGCCGCCGTTTCCGCAGCAGGCGGTGCTCAGCGATCCGCGCGACCCGCTGCCCGCGACCGCCGGCTGAAGTCCACCAGGTCGTCGACGCCCAGCCCGACGAGCGTGTCCCGCACCCAGGTGCCCGGCGCCGGCTGCACAGCCGTCTCGCTGGGCACCGCGATCACCGCGCAACCGGCCGCCTCGGCACTGGCCATACCGGTCGGTGAATCCTCGATGGCGACGCACGCCGCTGCGGGCACCCCGAGCAGCTCGGCCGCGCGCAGGTAGGGGTCAGGCGCCGGTTTCGGTCGGGGCACCTCGTCGCCGCACACGCTGACCGCGAACAGGTCACGGCCCATCATGTCCAGCGCGATGTCGGTCAGCCGGCGCACCGTCGAGGTCACGAGGGCGGTCGGCACGCCGGCCGCCCGCGCTCGCACCAGCAGCTCGTGCGCGCCCGGGTTCCAGACCAGGTCGGTGCGGAACAGCGCCTCGGCGCAGTCGAGGAGGTAGGCGGCACTGGCGGCTTCGGCCGCCGGATCGGTGGCCAGGCCGAGATCGTCGTGGACCAGACCGACGGACCGCGCGAGGTTCGAACCCAACATCGAGACCCGCGCCTCGGCCGACAGCCGGCCACCGAGCCAGCCGGCGAGGTCGTCGAGGGCGATGTCCCACACCTTCTCGGAATCGAGCAGCGTGCCGTCCATGTCCACCAGCAGGGCCCGCAGCTCGACTGCGTAACCGGTCTCGTCGTCGTTCATCGCCTCACCAGTACACCGCACCCGCGGCGCACGACGGGCGGGCGGGCCGAGACGGGATCGAGCCGCGATCAGTCGATGTCGCCGGTGTGCACGACGTCGTCGGCGACATCGCGCAGCTTGCGGTGCTTTCGCTGGCTGGCCGCGCGCAGCAAGTCGAAGCCCTGCTCCTGCGTGACGTGGTGGTGGGCCATGAGGATGCCGACCGCGGCCCCGATGAGCCGGCTGCTGGCCAGGGCGGTGTTGAGGTTCGCGGCCTGTTCCTGGCGCGTGACGGCCGCGAACGCCAGCGCTGTGTGCGCCGCGAAGACCGCGCCCAGACCGAACACCGAGTCATCGCCGAACGCGTCGTAGGCGCTCGAGTAGCAGTTCAGCGCCCCGACCGTCTGGTCGTCGATCGGCAGCTGGAAGGCCATCACCGACCGCACCGGCGTCTCCTCGACACAGGACCGGGCGAACGCCGGCCACCGGGTCTCGTGGGCCAGGTTGCCGGTCCGGTAGCTGCTGGCGGTGAGCAGCGCGTCGACGCACGGGCCCTCGCCGGTGCGGTGCTGCAGTTCGTCGACCTGCTCGGGCAGCGGGCCGCTCGCGGCGAGGGTGCTCAGCCGGCCCCGACGGAAGGCGCTGATGCCGACGTGCTCGACGGCCGGCAGGTGAGCGGGGATGACCTCGACGATGCGGCGCATCGCCTCCTGCGGGTCGTCGGCGCCGTGCACGGTCTCGGCGACGAGTTCGAAGCTGGTCGCCAGGGCCGACATGTCCGCCGCGGTGCCGACGTCGCTCTCGACCGGCACCAGCTGCCACCACAGCGCGACCTCCTCGCCCGGGGCGTGCACAGGGGTGACGCTGACGTCGACCAGGCGGGTCGTCCCGCCGGGCCGGGCGAGGGTGTGCGCGCGCACCGTAGCCGTCTCCCCGTCGCTCACGGCGCGCCGCAGGATCTCGCGCACCGCCCGCCGGTCATCGAGCTCGAACTTGCTGGCGATCGGACGGACCTGGGTGGGCGTCGTCTCGCTCTCGTGCAGCAGCCGCCGTGCGGCGAGATTGCTGTTGGTGATGAGGCCGTCGGCGTCGCTGAGATAGAAGGCGGTGCCCGAGCGGGCGAACATGTTCTCCCAGCGTCGGACGGCGTGCTCG
>CAZZZE010000474.1:0-2354 GCA_964658365.1 uncultured Jatrophihabitantaceae bacterium | reverse complement strand
GACGTCTTGAACTTGCGCGGCAGGTTCGAGAACGCCGGGTCGCCGAGGTACTTCTCGACCGTCGCCTGCAGGATCGGCGCGGCGTCGATGACCGAGTCGTGCGCGATGCCCTCGAGCGGGCAGCCGAGCATGACGCGGGGGCAGTCGCCGCAGGCCTCGGTGCTCGACAGCCCGACCGCCTCCAGCCGGCGCCAGATCTCGGGGACGTCCTCGATGCGGATCCAGTGCAGCTGGATGTTCTGTCGGTCGCTGACGTCGGCGACGTCGCGGCCGAACTCGGTGGAGATGCCGGCGACCACCCGCAGCTGCTCGCTCGTCAGCGCGCCACCGTCGATGCGCACCCGCAGCATAAAGAACTCGGCGTCGAGTTCCTCGGGCTCGAGGGTGGCCGTCTTGCCGCCCGGGATGCCCTCCTTGCGCTGCGTGTACAGACCCATCCAGCGGAACCGGTTGCGCAGGTCAGCCGGGTCGATACTGTCGAAGCCGCGGTGGGAGTAGACGTCGATGATCCGCTGGCGCACGTTCAGCGCGTCGTCGTCCTTCTTGACCTGCTCGTTCTTGTTCAGCGGCTCGCGGTAGCCCAGGGCCCACTGGCCCTGTCCGCGCTGCGGTTTGGTGCTGCGTGTCGCGTTTTCTCGCGCCGGCATGCGGCGTCCCTTCGACGTTCGGTGAGCGGTGCGGGGAGGAGACGGACGGGCCGTCGTCGCTCAACAGGCCGCGGTGGTCACCCGGAGCAGATCGATGTGGCGACGCTGCGTCAGCTCGACGGTGAGCGACGGGAGGGGTGGCGCCATGACCCGATGGTCCCACACCGGACGCCCCTCCCGGCACGTGGAGCGACCGCTCCGGGATGCCTATAACACTGATAGACAAAGGGCTGCGGCTCGGACGGGTCGGCGCACGAGACAATGGTTCCGTGCCCGGGTACCCGATCCTGCTCGACCTGACCGGCCGCCGCGTCGTGGTCGTGGGCGCCGGCCGCGTCGGTGCGCGCCGGGTCCGGGGGCTGGTCGACGCGGCTGCTGACGTGCACGTCATCGCCCCCGTGGTGGACGACGGTGTCCGGCTCGCCGACGTCACGGTGCACGAGCGGGCCTTCGTGCCCGACGATCTGGACGGCGCCTGGCTGGCAGTGGCGTGCACCGACGACGACGGGGTGAATGCCGCGGTGTCCGCCGCCGCCGCCGACCGGCAGGTGTTCTGCGTCCGGGCCGACGCCGCGGGTGACGGCTCGGCCCGCACCCCCGCGGTGGCCCGGCACGGCGAGGTCACGGTCGCAGTCAACGGGGGCGACGACCCGGGGCGCGCGCAGGCGCTGCGCGACGCGATCGCCGCCGGGCTGCAGGCGGGTGACCTGCCGCTGCGGGCGCACCGCCGGTCCGGTGCGGGGTCGGTGGCGCTGGTCGGCGGCGGCCCGGGCGACCCCGAGCTGATCACCGTTCGCGGTCAGCGGCTGCTGTCCGACGCCGACGTCGTGGTCGTCGACCGCCTCGCGCCCCGCGGACTGCTCGACGCCCTGCCCGCCGACGTCGAGGTGATCGACTGCGGGAAATCGGCCCACCGGCACAACCTGTCCCAGACCGAGATCAACGACGTGCTCGTGACCCGTGCCCTCGCCGGCAGGCGGGTCGTGCGCCTCAAGGGCGGCGACCCGTTCGTCTTCGGCCGCGGCGGCGAGGAGTGGCTGGCCTGCCTGGCCGCCGGCGTCCCGGTCACCGTCGTGCCCGGCGTCAGCTCGGCGCTCGCCGCGCCGGCGCTGGCCGGCATCCCGCTGACCCACCGCGGGGTGGCCGCCGACTTCACCGTGGTGTCCGGTCACCTGGATCCGGGCCGGCCGGTGGACCATGGCGTCGACTGGCCCGGGCTGGCCGAGGGCGCGGGCACGCTGGTGATCCTGATGGCCATGGACCGGCTGCACGTCATCGCCGACGCGCTCATCGAGCACGGCCGCCCCGCCTCGACGCCCGCGGCCGTGGTGCATCGAGCGGCCAGCGAGCAGCAGCAGGTCGTCCGGGCCCGGCTCGACGGCATCGCCGCAGCGGCTACCGACGCCGGCCTGGGCGCGCCCGCCGTCGTGGTGGTCGGCGACGTAGTCGACGTGCTGGCCGGACCGCTCGGACCGCCCGACATCCGTCCGACGTAGCGCGACGGAAAGTGTCGTACCTCGCCGCGACACTGAGAACGCGACATGGGGAACATCGCGAGACTCGCGTTCGTTCTATTTCTGCGCTAATATCGAACGGTACCGATCCGGGAGGTCGTCATGGCGGAACTGCTCACCCCCTCACGAGGTTCGGCGCTGGGGTTGCTCGCGCAGGCCCGGGCCGTACTCGACGACGCCGAGCGTGCCGACG
>CAZZZE010000473.1:0-2360 GCA_964658365.1 uncultured Jatrophihabitantaceae bacterium | reverse complement strand
AGCGCGGCCCAGTGGTGGATCTGGCGCACGATCAGGCCGCCGCGGACGTCGAAGGAGATGTTCAGCGTCGAGGCGTACGCCTGCGACATGTGCACGCCCTGCATGGGCACGTAGCGGCCGTTGTAGACGGTCTCGGTCATCGACGGGTCGAAGAAGAACGTCAGGTACGTGCCCGTGAGCAGCAGGATGACGAACGAGTACAGCGCGATCTCGCCCATCATGAACGACCAGTGGTCGGGGAAGACCTTGTTCAGCTGCTTGCGCATCGGGCCGGCGATGGCGAGCCGGTCGTCCATGAACGTCGCGGCCTTGCCCTGCGGTGTGCGCGGTGCACTGGAGCGTCGGGGGGGAGACGTGGTGGTCATGATGTCCTCGCAGACACGCGATCAGTGCTGGTGGTGGCTCGCTGGCTTGGGGCCGGGGAACTGCTGCTCACGGTCGGTTCCAGAACGCGGGACCGATCGCTTCCTTGTAGTCGGAGAGGGCGACGAAGTACTGACGTCCATCCTCCCCCGTTTCCACGCCAAGTGGGAGCTTGGGAAGACTTCTGGAGGCAGGACCGAACACGGGCTTGGCGTCCTTGAGCACCTCGAACTGCGACTGGTGGCACGGGCACAGCAACCGGGAGGTCTGCTGCTCGTAGAGCGAGGCCGGGCAGCCGGCATGCGTGCAGATCTTGGAGAAGGCGACGTACTCGGGGTTCGCCGACGGCCAGCCGTAGCCGGCCTGGCCCTTGCGGGCCTGGACCTTCTGGCCCGGGTGCAGCCGGATCAGCAGCGTCGGCGACGAGGCGTCGGTGATGCCGTTGAACCCGTCGGAGTCCTCCTGGTGGACGCCCGGGAAAACGGTCAGCAGGCCACCGGGCTCGAGGTCGTCGGGGCCGATGCGGCGGAAGTCGACGTCAACGATCGGCACGTGGCCGTTCGGCGGGAAAAGCTTTTTGTTCGAGCGGAACTGGGTGTGGAAGAACTTGTTGCCCGGGTTCTTGATCATGCCGCCGACAAGGGCGACGAGCGGGACGGTCAGCATCGCGCCGCCGGCCAGGCCGAGCGTCTTGAGGATCAGGCCGCGCCGGGGCAGGCCGGTGTCCTGGAGGCCGCTGAGCAGCGTGGCCTCGATCATCAGCTTGTCCTGCTCGGTGGTCGGGTCGTCGTGGCGGTCCTGGACCGCTTCCTCCTCGGGCATGAGCCACTTGGCCCACAGCACGAGCCCGACGCCCATGAAGATCAGCATGACGGCCAGCAGCGCACCGAGCGCCGGCGTGTAGAAGCGGAAGTTCTGCGGCGTGCCGGGCAGGTGCCAGCGGTAGGGCAGGGCGACGAACGCGACGATGAACCCGACCCCGCCGAGCGCGGAGACCAGGAAGGTGAAGGCAACGGCCCGCTCGACCCGCTTCTCGGCCTTCGTGCCGGGGACGGGGAAGCGGTTGCGCCGGTGGACGATGTGGACGCCGTCGGCCTCGGTGCCGGCGAGCATGGCGTCCTCGGTGGACATCTCGCGCAGCTCGTCCTCGGTCAGCTGCTCGGGCTGGTGGTTGGTGTGCGGATCGTGGGTGGTGCTCATCGGGCCCGCGCTCCGATCCACAGGATCGAGATCATCAGCGCACCGACGCCCCCGACCCAGATGACGATGGCCTCGGACACCGGACCGATCCGGGCGATGCCGTTGCCGCCCGGGTCCTTGGAGGCCTTCAGGGTCTGGATGTAGGCGATGATCTGCTTCTTCTGGGCCGGGGTGATCGAGTTGTCACTGAACACCGGCATGTTCTCGGGGCCGGACAGCATCGCGGTGTAGATCTGCTTGTCGTTGGCGTCGAGCAGCGACGGCGCGATCTTGCCGCCCGACAGCGGCGCGCCGTGGAAGGTCGCGCCGTGGCAGGACGCACAGTTGAGCCGGAACAGCTCACCGCCCTTGCCGATCTGCGCCGACGAGGCTTCCAGGTTGCCCTGCGGGACGGTGGGGCCACCGCCGACGGACTGCACGTAGGCGCCGAGCTGCTCGGTCTGCGTCTCGTTGTACTTGGCTTCCTTGCGCGGCGCGTACGCACCCTGGCGGGCCAGTGGCATGCGGCCGGTGGACACCTGGAAATACACCGACGCGCTGCCCACGCCGACGAGCGCCGGGCCGTTGCCCTTCACACCGTCGAGGTTGGCTCCGTGGCAGCTGATGCAGCCGAGCGCGTAGATCTGGCGGCCGGCCTCGATGTCCGCCGAACTCGAGCCCGTGGCGGTGGCCCCGGACGATGCGGCGAACATGGCGTAGGAGCCACCCATGGCGCACAGCGCGCCGATGAGGACGGCGTCATGCTTGCGCTCGGCGGCCAGCCTCTCCTGGGCGGCGACGCGTCGGCCCAACTCGAT
>CAZZZE010000472.1:0-2386 GCA_964658365.1 uncultured Jatrophihabitantaceae bacterium | reverse complement strand
CCTGGACTGTCGGTGGTCGGCGGCGGCGACTCCGCGGCCGCCGTGCGAGCGCTGGGCATCGACGAGTACCGCTTCGGACACATCTCGACGGGCGGCGGGGCGTCGCTGGAGTACCTCGAGGGCAAGGACCTGCCGGGTGTCGCCGTTCTGGAAACGCACTGACGTGGCGAGCGCCAAGCCCGCCACCCGACCCGCCGGGCGGCTGCCGCTGATCGCCGGCAACTGGAAGATGCACTGCAACCACCTCGAGGCGATCGCGCTCGTCCAGAAGCTGATCTTCAGCCTCTCCGAGGAGCAGACCACGCGGGTCGAGGTCGCGGTGCTGCCGCCGTTCGTCGACCTGCGCAGCGTGCAGACCTTGATCGACGGTGACCGCGTGCCGATCAAGTTCGGCGCCCAGGACGTGTCACCCCACGATTCCGGCGCCTACACCGGCGACGTCAGCGGCCCGATGCTGGCCAAGCTGGGCTGCTCCTACGTCGTCGTCGGGCACTCCGAACGACGCCAGCACCACGGCGAAGACGACGCGGTGGTCAACAGCAAGGTGCTGGCCGCCTACCGCAACGCGGTCACGCCCATCCTCTGCGTCGGCGAGACGCTGGAGGTTCGCGGGGCCGCCGACCACGTCCAGCACGTCACCGCGCAGCTCACGGCCGCGCTCGACGGCGTCAGCGCCGAGCAGGCCGAGACCCTGGTGGTGGCCTACGAACCGATCTGGGCCATCGGCACCGGGCAGGT
This sequence comes from uncultured Jatrophihabitantaceae bacterium, assembly GCA_964658365.1. Lineage (GTDB taxonomy): Bacteria > Actinomycetota > Actinomycetes > Mycobacteriales > Jatrophihabitantaceae > Jatrophihabitans. The sequence goes on along the minus strand of CAZZZE010000472.1, from coordinate 1,648 downwards.
CGCCACCCCCGACGACGCGCAGGAGGTCTGCGGGGCGCTACGAGCCACGCTCGCCGAGCTGTACTCGCCGGTCCTCGCCGCGGGCGTCCGGGTCCTCTACGGCGGGTCGGTCAAGGCCGGCAACGCCGCCGAGCTACTGGCCGGCGCCGACGTCGACGGGGCGCTCGTCGGGGGGGCCAGCCTCGACGCCGACGAGTTCGCCCGCATCTGCATCGCCGCGGGCGAGCCGCAACCGGCGACCAGGTAACCTGTGTGCACCTGCCCGTCCGTCGTCCGCACAGACTTTCGTTAAAGGCCGTTCCCCATGATTCTGACCCTGTCCATCGTGCTCACCATCGCGAGCCTGATGTTGATCGTGCTGGTCCTGCTGCACCGCGGCAAGGGTGGCGGGCTGTCTTCGATGCTCGGTGGGTCGTTCTACTCCAGCCTGTCCGGCTCGTCAGTGGTCGAGCGCAACCTCGACCGCCTCACGATCATCGCCGGAACGGTGTGGGCGATCTGCATCGTCGGGCTCGGCCTGCTGTACAAGAACAACTCCTGACACCGTCCTGCCCGGGCGCGTGACATGAACCGACTGGAAAGGTGACGTACGTGGCTGGTGGCAGTGCCATCCGAGGCAGCCGGGTAGGTGCCGGCCCGATGGGGGAGAACGAGCGCGGCGAGTCCGCCCCTCGTCAGTTGGTGTCGTTCTTCTGCGCGAACGGTCACGAGGTGCGCCCGGCGTTCGCCGCCGACGCGGCCCTGCCCGACACCTGGGACTGTCCGCGCTGCGGCTACCCGGCCGGTCGGCAGTCCGACGCGCCGCCCTCGGCGCCGCGCAACGAGCCCTACAAGACGCACCTGGCCTACGTGAAGGAACGCCGCAGCGACGAGGACGGCGCGGCCATCCTCGAGGAGGCCCTGGCGCGGGTGCGCGCCCGCCGCGGCGAGAACGGGAACTAGCCGGGCAACCGGCCCGCTGCTGCGGAATCGAGCAGCCACAGGGTGCGCTCGGTGCCGTGTGGCCCTGCCGACGGGACCTCCTCGCGCGGTGCGCCGCCGAGCGCCCGCGCGACCGCGTCGGCCTTGCCGTCGCCGGAGGCGATGAACCAGATCTCGCGTGCTGCGTCGAGGGCCGGGAAGGTCAGCGACAGCCGGTTCGGCGGCGGCTTCGGCGACTCGCGCACCCCGATCACCGACTTCTCGAGCACGCGGGTGCCGGGGTGGCCGGGAAACAGCGACGCGCAGTGCCCGTCGGGGCCCAGGCCCAGCAGCACGACGTCGAAGGCCGGGACATCCGCCGAGTCGCCGTCGCCGTCGCCGGCCAGCACGGCGAGCTCGGCTGCGTAGGAGTCAGCCGCGGCGTCCAGGTCGTCGCCGAAGCCGGCGTCGGAGGCCGGCATCGGGTGCAGGTGGTCGGCCTCGACCGGTAGGTGGTCGAACGCCTTCGCCCGCGCCGGTCGGTCGTTGCGGTCGTCGTCCCCGGCCGGGACGTAGCGCTCGTCACCCCACCAGACGTGCACCCGCGACCAGTCGACGGGGGCGGCGGCAGTGGCCGTCGGCAGCCCGGCGAGCACCGCCTCGAGGATCGAGCCGCCGGTGATCACCAGGTGGGCCTGCTCGCGCTCGCCGAGCGCGACGCCCAGGGCGGCGACGGTGCGCTCGGCGG
>CAZZZE010000471.1:0-2390 GCA_964658365.1 uncultured Jatrophihabitantaceae bacterium | reverse complement strand
GAGGCGTCGATGTCGAGGCAGCCGGCGAAGTGCATCGGCTGGTTGGCGACGACGCCGACCGGACACCCTTCGATGCGGGCGAAGCCGACGATGATGTTCTGCGCGAACAGGGCGTGCACCTCGAGGAAGTCGCCGTCGTCGACCAGGTGCTCGATGATCTCGTGCATGTCGTACGGCGTGTTCGCGGAGTCCGGGATGAAGGTGTCGAGGAACGTGTCGGACTCGTCGACCACGTCGCTGACCTCGGTGTCGTACACCGGAACCGGGTCCAGGTTGTTCGACGGCAGGTAGGACAGCAGCGACTTGACGTAGGCGATCGCGTCGTCCTCGTCCGAGCCGAGGTAGTGCGCGTTGCCGCTGGTGGTGTTGTGCGTGCGGGCTCCGCCGAGTTCCTCGAGGGTGACGTCCTCGCCGGTGACGGTCTTGACGACGTCCGGGCCGGTGATGAACATCTGCGAGGTCTTGTCGACCATGACGATGAAGTCGGTCAGCGCGGGGGAGTAGACGTGTCCGCCGGCCGCCGCGCCCATGATCAGCGAGATTTGCGGGATGACGCCCGACGCGCGCACCGTGCGATGGAAGATCTCGCCGTACAGGCCGAGCGAGACGACGCCCTCCTGGATGCGCGCCCCGCCGCCCTCGTTGATGCCGATGACCGGGCAGCCGGTCTTCATGGCGAAGTCGAGGACCTTGACGATCTTCTCGCCGTACACCTGGCCCAGCGCCCCGCCGAAGACGGTGACGTCCTGGCTGAACACGCACACCGGCCGGCCGTCGACCGTGCCGCAGCCGGTCACCACGCCGTCGCCGAAGGGCCGGTTCTTCTCCATCCCGAACGTGGTCGAGCGGTGCCGCGCGAACGCGTCGAACTCGCTGAACGAACCCTCGTCGAGCAGCGCGTCGATGCGCTCGCGGGCCGTCATCTTGCCCTTGGCGTGCTGCTTCTCGACGGCGCGGGCCGAGCCGGCGTGCACCGCCTCCTCGAAACGCTGGCCCAGGTCGGCCAGCTTGCCGGCGGTGGTGTGCGGGTCAGGGGCCTCGGGCGCGGGGGTGCTCGCGTCGGCGGGATCGGCTGCCATGGATCGCAGCCTATTCGGCCGGGCCGCCGCACCGCCCGCGGAGGTGACGCAGCGCTCGCGCTCGCTACGGTGGCGAGGTGCCGGACCGCCCACCGCTCGATCCCGACCGGATCCGTGCCGCAGCCGGGGCGGCCTGGCCGCACATCCGGGTCGTCGAGCGCACGACGTCCACGAACGCCGACCTGATCGCCGACGCCGGGGTCGCCGACCGCACCGTGCTCGCCGCCGAGGAGCAGACCGCCGGCCGGGGTCGCCTCGACCGGGCCTGGACGTCCCCGCCCCGGTCCGGGTTGACCTTCTCGGTGGCGCTGCGCCCGGACGTCCCGCTGCGCGACTGGGGCTGGCTGCCGTTGCTCTGCGGCGTCGCGACCGTCGAGGCGCTGCGCGAGGTCGCGCGCGTCGACGCGGTGCTGAAATGGCCGAACGACGTCCTGATCGCCGGCGCGAAGCTGGCCGGCATCCTCGCGCAGAGCGCCGACGGCGTGGCGGTGGTCGGCGTCGGGCTCAACGTGTCGTCGACGCGTGCGGAGTTGCCGGTGCCGACCGCGACGTCGCTGCACCTCGCCGGCGCGGCCGGCACTGTCGACCGCAGCGCGTTGCTCGGCGCCATCCTGGCCCGCCTCGACCACTGGCTCGGCCGCTGGACCACGGCCGGCGGCGACGCCCTCGGCAGCGGGCTCGCCGGCGCCTACCGCGCCGTCTGCGCGACCCTCGGCAGTGACGTGCGGGTCTCGTTGGGCGGGGGGCGGACGATCGAGGGCCGGGCCGGCGACCTCGACGACGCCGGGCGCATCGTGGTCACCGACGCGAGCGGTCCGCACGCCATCGGTGCCGGAGACGTCGAGCATCTGCGTCCCAGCCGCTAGCCTGCGCACATGAGCTATCCGGAGAAGCTGCTGGCCAACGACGAGGAGGTCGTCGAACACCTGCACCCCCACTGGATCACGCTCGTCCCGGCGACTCTCTGGTTGATCGTGGTCTGCGCGGCGGCGGGTGTCGGCGTCTACTTCGCTCCGGACCACGGCACGAAGCGCACCGTCGTGCTGCTGATCATCCTCGTGGTGGCCGTCCTGCTGCTGTGCGTCCTGACGCTCGCTCCCTGGATCCGCTGGCGCACCACGCACTTCGTGTTCACCACGCACCGCGTGCTGATCCGGCGCGGAGTGCTCACCCACACCGGCCGGGACATCGCCCTGCAGCGCATCAACGACGTGGCGTTCACCCAGTCGCTCTGGGACCGCATGGTCGGAGCCGGGACGCTCGTCATCGAGTCCGCCGGCGAGCACGGCCAGGAGCAGCTGAAGAACGTGC
>CAZZZE010000470.1:0-2391 GCA_964658365.1 uncultured Jatrophihabitantaceae bacterium | reverse complement strand
GGGACCCGGCCCTGCTCGGTGGCCAGCTGCGCGCCCAGCCCCTTCGCCAGCGCCACCTTGTCCGCGCCGGTCAACGGCGCGTCGAGCACCAGCGACGTGATCGCCTGCTGCGCCGGGACCTGCGCGGCACGCAGATCCGCGGTGAAGACCGGCGTCAGCAGGGCGAGGCCCAGCACGACGCCGGCATGCCGGGCGCCGATGGTCCAGCCGCCGTGGATGGCGCGGGGGAAGCGGCCGTGCATGGCCGCCGCCGTCAGCCGGTCCACCGTGAGCCCCAGCCCGAGCCCGATCAAGGCCTGCGGCGCGATCGTCCACGCGAGGTCGGCGGAGGGCAGCAGAGCCAGTGCGGTGAGCCCGCCGGCCACCAGGAAGCAGCCGACGGCCGTCTCGATCACCGGCCCGGCACGCGCCACCCGAGCCAGCGGGCCGGCCGCGAACGCGGCCAGCGGGACGACCGAGACGGTCAGCGCGGCGGTGGCGGGGGAGCGGCGCCAGCCGTCGACCAGCAGCAGTACCAGCAGGAACAGCGCGGCGGTGAGCGCCGCCGACAGCAGCGCCAGCGCGACGTTCGCACCCAACGCCGGGCGATGCCGCTCGACTGACGTGCCCGCGCGGCCCGGCACCGACAGCGCGGCGGGCACGGCAAGGGCCGCGATCGGCACCTGGACGACGAAGATCGACTGCCAGGTGAAGGCCTGGGTCAGCAGGCCGCCGGCGACCGGGCCGGCCGCGGTACCCAGCACGCCCGCCGCCACCCAGCGCGAGACGCCGCGCTGCTCGCCGGTGCGCACGACCAGCAGCTCGAGGCAGCCGACGAGCGCGAATGCGCCCCCGACCGCCTGGACGCAGCGCGCGCCGATCAACACCTCCATGGAGCCGGCGAACGCGCACACCGCCGACGCCACCGCGAACAGTGCTATGCCGGCTGCCGCCAGCGGGGCCGGGTCGCGGCGCTCGCCGACCCACGCGGCAGGGACGACCACGAGCGCGAGCACCAGGTTGAAGGCGATGAGCACCCACGCGACCTGGGCGACGGTGCCGCCGAGGCGGCGCAGGATATCGGGCAGCGCGAGCGTGACGACGGCCGAGTCGGCCAGGACGAGCCCCACGGTGAGCGCGAGCAGGGGAACAGCCGCGCGACGCATTCGATCATCCTCACACGGCCCGCGCTCGGAGCGTCGGGGAACGAAGCTGCGTGGTGATCCGCGCGCTCCGACGGGGTAGGTGAGCGTTGACCCGACGCCTCCGAACTACTGAGCGATGTCGGTCCCGCGTCGAAGGACGAACCCATGAACCAACCAGCGCAGCAGCAGGATGTCCCCGGCACCCAGTCGGCGATGGACCCAAAGCCGGACTGCGGCGAGCAGAGCTACCGCGGCTTCGGCCGCTTGGAGGGCAGGGCCGCGGTGATCACCGGCGCCGACAGCGGCATCGGCCGCGCGGTTGCCATCGCGTTCGCCCGCGAGGGTGCCGACGTCCTGATCTCCTACCTGAGTGCGGACGACGACGCCCGTGACACCGCCGCGCTGGTCGAGGACGCCGGCCGCAAAGCGGTCCTCGTGCCCGGCGACGTGTCCGACCCGCAGCACTGCCGCGACATCATCTCCCAGGCCGTCGAGGCATTCGGCAGGATCGACGTCCTGGTGAACAACGCCGCGTTCCAGATGACGCGCGAGCAGCTCGAGGACATCCCCGACGACGAGTGGGATTACACGCTCGCGACCAACCTCTCGGCGTTCTTCCATCTCGCCAAGGCTGCGGTGCCGCACATGAGCGCCGGCTCGTCGATCATCGGCAGTTCGTCGGTGAACTCGGACATGCCGTCGCCGACGCTCGCCGCCTATGCCGCGACGAAGGCGGCGATCGCGAACTTCTGCGCGAGCCTCGCGCAGCTACTCGGCCCGAAGGGCATCCGGGTGAACAGCGTCGCGCCCGGCCCGATCTGGACGCCGCTGATCCCGAGCACGATGCCGCCGGAGAAGGTCGAGCAGTTCGGTGCCGACACGCCGCTCGGGCGCGCCGGCCAGCCCGCCGAGCTGGCGCCGGTGTACGTGCTGCTCGCCTCCGACGAGGGCAGCTACGTCTCGGGCGCGAGGGTGGCGGTGACCGGGGGCCGGCCGATTCTCTGAGGGGCCGGCGCGCCGGGTACGCGGCCGGAGCAGGATGGCCAGCACCCCCTAGCCCAGGAGATCACCATGGCGATGCACGGCCACGCCGTCCCGGCTCGGCACACCTCGTTCGCCGGCGAGGCCAACGCGTTCATGGGCAGCGCTAACCCCGCGCTCGAGCACGAGATCAGCCCACCACTGCACGCGCTCGCCGCCGACCCGGTGCCACCCGACGTCGCCTACCAGCTCATCCACGACGAGCTGATCGTCGACGGCAGCGCCC
>CAZZZE010000469.1:0-2395 GCA_964658365.1 uncultured Jatrophihabitantaceae bacterium | reverse complement strand
CCTTGATGACGAACGGCACGCCGGCCAACGGGCCCGTCGGTGCCCCGCGGGCGCGGCGCCGGTCGATCGCTCGCGCCGCCCGCAGCGCCGGCCCGGCGTCGACGCGCACCAGCGCGTTCAGCGTGGCATCGAGGTCGGCGATGCGATCGAGATGGGCCAGCGTGACGTCGACGGCCGACACCGCACCACCCGCCACTGCCGCTGCGAGCTCGCGCGCGCTCCAGCCGACCAGCCCGGCGTCCGCGGCCACGGGCAGGGCGGACGCGGTGCGCTCCGGCTCCATCGCGTCAGCGTGGCAGCACTGTGTTGCGGCCGGGTGTCGCTCGCTTGTCACTCTCGGATCGCGGTTCTGGACCGCGATCCGCGCGATCTCAGGGTGACAAGCGCCCCGCCAGCAGCCGGCGTTCAGCGCGGCGCGGTCGTCCACTCGTCGGTCGGCACGTAGTGGGCGAGATTCTCCATCCGCCGCTGCACCCCGGACACCTCGCGCACGGCCTGGGCGATGACGCTGCGGTCGATCGGCGACAGCGCGCGCATCGTCACGACGTCCTGCGGCTCGGCGCCGCGCCGCCGCTGGGCGAGCTGGTGGCGTAGCCGGGTGCGCTGCAACGCCTCGAACACGTCGACGAGCACGGCGGCACTGTCGTCGGGCAGCATCGCCGAGCCGGCGCTGGCTTTGAGCCGCTCGACCGTCGACCCCTCCGGCGCGCCGACGCTCAGCGCGACGAACCGGGCGATGTTGACGACCGGCGTCAGCGCATGGGTCTTGAGGTCGAACGTGCCCCCGCGGCGAGCGACGACGTCGCGCACCGAACGCAGCCGGGCGCGCCGCGACAGCGACTCCTGCAGCAGCAACCGCATGGTGCCCGGATGGCGGCGCAGGTCACCGAAGACCCGGGTGACCGCGGGCAGGCCGGGGTCGCCGTGGATGGGCCGGCCGTCGACGAGCAACGACGTCATGATCGCGCCCTGGTCGGCCACCGGGTCATCGAGCCAGCGCCGCGCGGCCGAGCGCCACTCGGCGTTCGTGCGGCTGAAGGCTCGCCGTGCCGCGGTGGCGCCGTGGCTGTCGATGCCGAACCCGGCGCGGGTCAGTACCGTCTCGACGTCGCGGAACACGGCCCGGTAGCGCTCTTGCTCGGCCGGCTCGACCGCGTCGTCGAATACCACGGCCGAGTCGACGTCGGAGCTGAGCACCGCCTCCCGCCGCCCGTTGCTGCCGAGCACCAGCCAGGTGAACGCATCGACGCCGAGCTCCGGATGCTGGCCGAAGCAGAGCACCAGCGCGCGCCGCACCACCGCATCGACCGTGGCGGAGAAGACAGCCAGCACCTTGCTCGTGGCCAGTCCCCGGGCCAGCAGGTCGACGACCATCGACGGCGCCCTGCTGCCGAGCTCGACCAGCTCCTCGACGTCGTGCGCCTGGACCACCTGCTGGCGCAGCGCGACGGTGGCGGTCGAGGGCGAGACCGCGAAGTCAGCCGGCGTGACCGTCCCGCGCAACGCGCCGGCGTCGTCGATGACCAGCAGGAACTCCGAATGCGTGTCGAACAGCGTGATGAGCGCCTGCGCCGCAGACTCACCCAGCCGCGTCGTCGGCGTCGGCTTGACCATCACGTCACCGGCGGGCGTCGACGGCGGCCGGTCCTCGACGAGAACCGCGCGGCGCAGGACGGCGTCGGTGATGAGCCCGTAGCTGCCGTCGCCGACCTCGACGGCGGCGTAGGTGAGGTCGTCACGGGTCATCCGCTCGGCCGCCTCGCGCAGCGTGGTCGACGGCGCGATCACCAGCGGCTCGCGCACGATCAGGTCGTCGACGGTGGCGTAGGGGGACGGGCCGGCCGGGCGCCGCTCGCCCTGCGCAGCAAGGAACCGCGCCCCCGACACCGAGGCCAGGGCCACGCGGGCGACGTCGGCCGGGATGCGCGCGATCGTCGTGGCCCCGACGGCGACGGCCCGCGGCCCGACCGCCTGCTGGGTGAGCAACGCCGAGAAGCCGAACACGCCGCCCCGGCCGAGCCGCTCGTCGGGGCGGTCGTCGGTGAGGTCGACGCCGCTCCAGAGGTCGACCGCGCCCTCGACGACGACGTACAGCGCCTGGGTCGGCGTGACGAAGGCGTCGATGATCTCGGCGCCGTCGGCGACGTGCATCAGCTCGGCTGCGTCGGCTACCTGTTGCCGGGCAGATGTGTCAAAGCTGTCGAAGGGTGCATATCCGGAGAGGAATTGGGAAAGCTCGACGTCACTTGCTGAGAGTTCCCCGACGCCGTCGACCTCCGCATCCGTCATGCACCAATCATCGCCCCTCGAGCCAGGGAGACCGAATGAGTCAGACGAAGAGCGGGAATTCCTCCCTCGATGCCGAACAGGTCGGCTACGAGCAGTCCCTGGGCAG
>CAZZZE010000468.1:0-2399 GCA_964658365.1 uncultured Jatrophihabitantaceae bacterium | reverse complement strand
GAGCCGGGGTAACCGGCCAGCGCCTGCTCGAGTTGCTCGATGGCCGGCAGATCGAGGTGATTGGTGGGTTCGTCGAGGACGAGCAGGTTCACGCCACGGGCCTGCAGCAGCGCCAGCGCAGCGCGGGTGCGTTCGCCGGGGGAGAGGGTGTCGGCGGTCCGGCCGATGTGATCGGCGCGCAGCCCGAACTTGGCCAGCAGCGTGCGGACGTCGGCGTCGGGCCAGTCCGGCAGCAGCCTGGCGAACGCGCGGGGCAGCGTCTCGTCCGCCTCGAGCAGCACCCGCGCCTGGTCGATGCCGCCGACGATCACGCCGGGTCCGAGCGAGCTGCGACCCGACGACAGCTCGACGGTGCCGAGCAGGGCGTCGAGCAGCGTCGTCTTGCCGCTGCCGTTCGGTCCGGTGATCATGACCCGGTCGCCCCAGTCGATCTGCAGGTCCACCGGGCCGAGGGCGAACGCGCCACGCCGCACGACGGCCTGATCGAGCACTGCGACGACCGCGCCGGCGCGCGGGGCGGCGGCGATCTCGAGCTGCAGCTGCCACTCCTTGCGCGGTTCCTCGACCACGTCGAGACGCTCGATCGCACGCTCGGTCTGCCGGGCCTTCGCGGCCTGCTTCTCGGTGTTCTCCTGCCGGAACTTGCGGGTGACCTTGTCCGAATCCGACCCGGCCTTCCGGCGCGCGTTGCGCACCCCGTGCTCGAGCCAGTTGCGCTGCATCTGCGCCCGGTCGCCGAGCTGCGACAGTCGGCCGGCGTACTCGTCGTAGGCCTCGCGGGCGTGCCGGCGGGCGGTCGCGCGCTCGTCGAGGTAGGCCTGATAGCCGCCGTCGAAGTGGGCGATCTGGCGCTGCGCGAGGTCGAGTTCGACGATCCCGGTGACCGTCCGGGCGAGGAACTCCCGGTCATGGCTGACGACGACGACACCCGCCCGTTGCGACGTCACGAAGTCCTCGAGCAGGGCCAGCCCGTCCAGGTCGAGGTCGTTGGTCGGCTCGTCGAGGGCGAAGACGTCGAAGCGGGCGAGCAGCAGTGACGCCAGCCCGGCGCGGGCCGCCTGCCCGCCGGACAGCGAGGTCATCAAGGCATCGGGGTCGACGTCGAGCCCGATCCGGGCCAGCTCCGGCGCGACGCGCTCGCCCAGGTCGGCGGCGCCCAGGGCGAGCCATCGATCGAGCGCGTCGGCGTAGGCGTCGTCAGCCCCGCCGGCGCCCTCGCCGAGCGCGGCTGCCGCGCGCTCCAGCTCGGCGTTCGCGTCGGCCACCCCGGTGCGCCGCGCGAGGAACCCGGTGACCGTCTCGCCGTCGCGACGCTCGGTCTCCTGCGCCAGGTAGCCGACGGTCGCGGTGGCGGGCACTCGGGTGACGGTGCCGGTGTCGGGCTCGTGCAGCCCGCTGAGCATGCGCAGCAACGTCGACTTGCCCGCCCCGTTGACGCCGACGAGCCCGATCACGTCGCCCGGTGCGACCACCAGGTCCAACCCGTCGAACAGCACGCGGGCCCCGAACGCGGCGCCGGCGTTCTTGACGACGATCGAGGCTGGCACCCGGACAGCCTAGGGAACGGCGCTCAGCCGCCGCCCCCGCTGGCGCCCAGTTGCGCCATGGCCGCGCGGGTCCGGATGCGGACGGCGGTGTGGTTGATGAGTGCTTCGTAGGGCCCGCACTCGTCCCAGCGCAGCTCGAGCGCACCGCGCCCGCCGCCCAGGCCGAACAGCAGATCGGCGAGGACGAGCGCGACGAACTCATGGTGCGAGCGGGCCGGCACGCCGCCCCGGGCGACGTCCTGCAGGTGTTCGCGCAGCGCGGGGAACTGGTCCTGCGGCGCGCGGAACACCCGGCCGCCCGGCCGCAGCAGCGCCGGCTTGACCGTCCATTCCCGGTGGTCGACGAGGCGCTGGGCGACGTCGCGGGTGCGCAACCGGCCCCGGTCGACCCAGGCGGTCTCGCTGCCGAACCCGCCGTGCAGCAGTTGGTCGCAGACGACGTCCTCGTACTCGCCGTCGGGTGTGCCCTCGTCGATGTAGGTGGTCGTGTCGCTGTCGTCGATGCGGCCGGTGAGGCGCAGGTCGACGAGCACCGCGGCCCGGATCGCGAGGTCCCACGGCGGCCCGGGTGTCAGCTGACCGCGCCGGTCGATGCCCAGGCGCAGCAACCACAGGGCGACGCGGTCGACGGTCTCGGGCGCTGTCGCGTCCTGCCCGCCGCCCGAGGTCATCGGCACATCGTGCCACCCTGGACGTCGTGCCCCGATGCCGTCCCGTCCTCGCCGGCGTGGCCGCGGTCTGCGCGCTGGCCGCCTGCTCGAGCAGCGGCGGTGGCGGCGTGAGCCCGACGCCGCCGACGAGCTCTGCGGTGACCGATCTGACGACCGCTCCGTCGCGCGCGCAGTTGCGTAC
>CAZZZE010000467.1:0-2404 GCA_964658365.1 uncultured Jatrophihabitantaceae bacterium | reverse complement strand
GGTTTGTAGGAGCCCCCGTCGGAGTGCACGAGCACCGAGCCGTCGGCCTTGACGAGCAGTAATCGGGTGGCCAACGGCAGGTGGGCAGTGAGCCGACCGACGTAGTCGACGCTGCATTCCGCGATGACCAGGCGCACAGCCCGGGACGCTACCTGCCCGCGCGCCCCAAGTCGTCATCCACCGGTCATGTGCCCGTCGTCCGGTTGTCGTGGCGGCCCGCGTCGAGGTTCGTAGCGTCAACCAGGTGACTATCCGCTCCTACGCCGACATCGAGGGCTGGTTCTTCTGGGACGATCGGACGCTGTTCGATACGTTGCTCGAGGCGCAGTCGCAGCCGGGAACCCTCGTGGAGCTCGGTGCGTACCTCGGCCGCAGTGCGGTGATAATGGGTGACCATCTGCGCCCCGGCGAGCGCTTCGTGGTGGTCGACCTGTTCGGCGCCGACGTTGACGACGACGCGAATCGATCCGAGAACACGAAGAGCTACGCCACGCTGACCCGCACCCGTTTCGAAGCCAACTATCTCGCCCTGCACGACCGGTTGCCCGAGGTGGTGCAAGGCCGGTCGACCGAGGTCGTCGAGCACGTCGCGCCGGGCAGCGCGCGGTTCGTCCACGTCGACGCCTCGCACCTCTACGCCCAGGTGGCCGAGGACATCCGAGCGATCCGCCCGCTGGTCGCCACCGACGCCATCGTGGTCTTCGACGACTACCGCGCCGAGCACACCCCCGGCGTCGCCGCCGCGGTGTGGGAAGCGGTCGCACACGGCTTCGTGCCGTTCGCGCTTACCCGATACAAGCTCTACGGGACATGGGGCGATGCGGCCGCACATCTGGCCGTCCTGCACGATCTGCTGTCCCGCGAGCCGCGGATGACAGGACGCGAGCAACAGATCTCGGGGCATCCGGTGGTCATCCTCAAGGCGGCCCCGCCGCCCAAGGCGCCCAAGGCGCCCCCGGCTGACCGAGTGATCGCACCTGTACCACCCAGGCGCCGCCGCGACTTCGTACCGCCGATCGTCACCGACTGGCTGCAGGCACGCCGCAGCGACCGGGCAGCCACCACTCAGAACGGGTAGTCGGCGGTGTCGTTCACCGGCGCTCTGGTCCAGTCGAGCGGATATCGGCCCGGTGGGTCGAGGTAGGTGTGCCCGGTCGGCGCGACCCACGCCAGATGGTTCTGCGGATCGCCGAGCACGATCCAGCCGGCCTCGTGTTTCAGGTGATGGTGTCGAGCACACAGGCTTTCGAGATTGCCCGCGTCGGTGTGGCCGCCGCCCGGCCAGGGTGTCTGATGATCGATCTCGCACCGTCGGGCTCGCCGACGACAGCCGGGGAACCGACAGATCCGGTCGCGGGCGATCACGTGATCCTTGAGGTCCTGCGGCGGTTCGTACTGCCGCCGGCCGACGTCGACGACCCCACCGACCGGGTCCGTGACGAGCCGCCGCCACGTGCCCGATGGGTCGGCGGCCATCCGTCGCGCGAGGGCAGCCGGGACCGGCCCGAAGCCGTCGAGATCGCCGGGCTGCTCGTCGAGGCCGAGCAACGTCGACAGGGCCACCGTGACCTGGACGTTCGGTCGCCGTCCTTGCCAGGTGTGGGCCATCGCGGGGTCCTGCCCCGTGATGATGGCGACGAATGCGTCGGCGTTGCGCTGATCGGACGTCCGCCCGTCGTCCGCGCCCATAGCCGCGTCGGCCGCGGCGTGCACCTGAGTCATGATCGCCTGCACGGCGTCCGCGGTCAGTTCGGCGTAGACCGAGCCCATGCCGTGATCGAGCATCCGTGCCTCGACTCGACGTCCCTCGGCCGCGTGCGCGTGCTGTTCCCCGGCCGTGCGTGGGTCGGCAGCCAGCACGGCCCGCGCCACGGCTTCGCGGAACGCCCGCAGCGTCTGCCTCGGTGCGGCGGGCAGCACCCTGGCCTCGACCCAGGCGGCCGCCGCGTCCGGCAGGGGACCGACCGCCTCAGCGAGGCAGCGCGCGTACGGCATGGCAATCGCACCGTGCTGGAGCGAGGTGAGCGTCTGTGGCAACCGATGGACCAGCTCCGCCGCGATGTGCAGCCGCTGGTTGACCGTGCTCGGCGCCAGACGCAGGGCGCAGGCGATCTCCTCGCGCACGTACTGCTTCTCGACCGCTGCCGGATCCTTCAGCGTGCGCGGCGGATCGCCGGGCTCGGCCATCGCGGCCAGCAACCGTTGCTCCTGCGCATCGGCCCAGGACCGCAGCTCGGCCAGGCCGGTGAGCGCGTCGATGCGAGCCGTCGCCGACAGCGCCGCCGGATCGACAGGCGGCAACGAGACAACCGCCGCACCCACCCCGATGTCCATACGTTCGATACTGCACCAGGGGTCTGACAAGAATCGGCTCCAGAACTGGAGGTGACAAGGATCGAGGTGG
>CAZZZE010000466.1:0-2425 GCA_964658365.1 uncultured Jatrophihabitantaceae bacterium | reverse complement strand
TGACCCCCTCGATGCGAACGAGGTGCGCTACCGGACTGCGCCACAGCCCCTGATCGAACGACGTCGATCGGGAACGACCCGAAGGCCGCCGACGAGACTATCAGCCCGAGTCGGTCAGCTCGCCCGGCGCACGACCGTCTCGGGGGCCTGCTCCTCGGAGTAGAGGCCGGTGAGGTCGATGGTGTCCATGCTGTGCAGCTCGATGTCGTCGTCGTCGATACGAACCATGGTGTCCGGCACCTGCTCGAAGCGGCCGAACTCGGTGGTGGCGTCGTAGCCCTCCGGCCGGCGCGACGCGGCGCGGGCCTGGCGCGTCTCGCGACGGGCGCGGTCGTTGAGGGCCTGGCTGCGCAGGAACCACAGGTAGCCGACGAGCCCGAGGACGAACGGCGCGGCCAGGAGCCACAGCGCGCCACCCATCACCAGCGCCAGCGCACCGAAGATGATGCTGCCGCCCGCGAGCAGCGTCAGCGAGCGCCGGCGACGTGCGAGCATCTGCACGCGGGCCTCGGACAGTTCGGAACGGTCGGGCGGGTACATCAGCGCCTCCTGGGCGGCGGGCACGGGCCGGCGCGCCGCAGCGGCTAGCGCGGCTCGATCGGTTCGAGGAACGAAGATCTCTGATCGCGCCTGCGCGCCGCCACCGGCCGGCGCGACGGTGTCGGACCGGCGGCCCAGGGCACGCATGCCCCGCCCCCACTCGGCCACCGAGCGCTCGCGACGACGCTCGTCGGTGCGGCGCAGCACCATCGGCACCACGACGATCAGCCACAGCACGACCAGCACGACCACGGTCATCACGGGCGAGAGCATGCGGCACCTCCGATCGCGGGGTCGGCCCTGTTGGCACGTCGACCGATGTCGGTCGCGGGCGAAACTCTTCAGTCACACCCGTTACACCGGTGATCAGCACGCTAATTACTGCAGGCCCCGGAATCCGGCACGTGCGACGGCGTGTCGAGCGAGAAGCTCCACCTGAGGTTGAGAACGGCCCGCTCGAACTCAGCGGACGGAACGCCACGTCGGCGCCGGGGGCAGCGCGGCCAGGCGGCTTGTCATCCGCGTACCGGCCAATTCCTCCGCCGTCACGGCGAACGCGACGTGGTCGCGCCAGCCGCCGTCGATGTCGAGGAAACGCTCGTAGTAGCCCTCGCGGCGCAGCCCGAGCTTCTCGGCGACGCGCAGGCTGGGACCGTTCTCGGGGCGGATGTCGACCTCGACGCGGTGCAGCCCGACCTCGGCGAAGCAGTGGTCGATGACGAGCGCCAGCGCGGTCGGGGTGATGTTGCGGCCCGCCACCGCACCGTCGACCCAGTAGCCGACGGTGCACGAGCGCAGCGCACCGTGCACGATGTTCGAGACGTTCATCTGCCCGACCAGGCGGCCGCCGTAGTCGATCATGAAGGGGAGCATGGTCCCGTGCCGGGCGGCCGCCTTCAGCGCCGAATGCAGCGCTGGCCAGGCCGACACCGCATTGCGATCGGCCCAGCTCACCGGCGAGGACGGCTCCCACGGCGCCAGCCAGTACTCGTTGCGCATGCGGATCTCGCTCCACACCCGGCCGTCGCGCAGGCGCGGGACACGCAGGACGAGCGGACCGGCCGTCAGCTGCGCCGGCCACCCGGGTGTTCTCGCCACGCCGAACCGTCCGCGCGTTAGCGGTTGGACAGCAACAGCGGCATGACGGTGACTTCCGTACCCGGCACGATCTCGGTGTCGTCCTCATCGACGATCACGAGGCAGTTCGACAGCGCGAGCGCGGCGAGCAGGTGCGATCCGGCGCCGCCGACCAGCGAGACGCTGTATCCGCCGCCGGCCTCGCGATGCAGCACGCCGCGGCGGTACTGGCGCACGCCGCGCGGGCTGCTCGCACCCTCGAGCGCGGTCGCACGGACGGTCGCGCGGTGCAGGCTGCGTTTGCCCAGCAGCTTGCGGATGGCGGGCCGCACGAACGCCTCGAAGGAGACGAGGCTGCTGACCGGGTTGCCGGGCAGGCAGAAGATCGGGATCTTGTTGCCGAGATGACCGAAGCCTTGCGGCTTGCCGGGCTGCATCGCGACGCGGGTGAATTCGACGGTGCCCAGCTCGCTGAGCGCCTCCTTCACCACGTCGTAGGCGCCCATCGACACGCCGCCGCTGGTGACCAGGACGTCGGCACGCAACAGCTGGCTCTCGAGCGCGTCGAGCAGCTTGGCGTGGTCGTCGGCGACGATGCCGACGCGGCGGGCGTCAGCGCCGGCGTCCCTGGCAGCCGCCGCGATCATGTAGGAGTTGGAGTCGATGACCTCGCCGAAGCTCGGCTTCTGACCGACCTCGATCAGCTCGCTGCCCGTCGACAGGATGATCACGCGGGGACGCGGCCGGACCGTCACCCGGTCGCGGCCGATGGCGGCGAGCAGGGCCAGCTGCTGGGGCCCGAGTGCGG
>CAZZZE010000465.1:0-2434 GCA_964658365.1 uncultured Jatrophihabitantaceae bacterium | reverse complement strand
GCCAGCGCATCAGGCCCTTGTCGCGCCTCGCGCCGTCCCACTGGGTGATCGAGCGGGACGCCGCCCACGGCACGATCTCGTCCACCCCGAGCTCGGTCATCGTCTCGACCGCCAGTTCCGCCCGGTCGCCCTTGGGCAGTGCCTGGACGACGACGAGCCGGGGATCGGGCGGCTCGACGGTGCGGCGCGCGTCGACGTGCAGGGTCAAGCCGTCGGCGAGCACGGCCGTGACCGTGCAGTCGAGCACGCTGCCGCGTCCGTCGCCGACCATGAACGACTCGCCGACGGTGAGCCGGCGGGCCCGAGCCGCGTGCCGGCCTTCGTCGCCGGTCAGGTCGAAGTCGTCGCCGTCCGGCAGCTCGGCCAGCAGGAACAGGGCCGCGGTCATCGATCGCCGCGCGGGCGGGGTCTCGCTGGGCCAGCGTCGCTCATCGGCCGAACGCGTCGCGAACCTTGCCGAACAGCCCGTTGCCCTTGGTCACGGACGCGATCTCCTCGTGCCGCAGCGCGGCGAGTTCGCGCAGCAACCGCTCCTGCTCCTCGTCCAGCCGGGTCGGGACCTTTACGTTGACGTGCACGAGGAGATCCCCGCGCGTGCTGCTGCGCAGCCGCGGCACGCCCTTGCCGCGCAGGGTGAGCACGGTGCCGCTCTGGGTGCCGGCGCGGATGTCGAGCTTCTCCTCGCCGTCGAGCGTGGTCAGGACGAGGTCGGTGCCGAGCGCTGCGGCGGTCATCGGCACGTCGATGTTGCAGTGCAGCGTGCTGCCCTCGCGGGTGAACGTGTCATGGGGCGCTTCGGCGATCTCGACGTACAGGTCGCCGGCCGGGCCGCCGCCGGGGCCGACCTCGCCCTGCCCGGACAGCCGGATGCGCATGCCGTCCTCGATGCCCGGGGGCACCTCGACGGTGATCGTGCGGCGCGAGCGCACGCGACCCTCGGTGCCGCAGGTCGGGCACGGGGACGTGATCTGCTCGCCGGTTCCGGCGCAGGCGCTGCAGGCGCGGGTCGTCATGACCTGGCCGAGGAAGGAGCGTTGCACCGATTGCAGTTCGCCCGTGCCGCCACAGGTGGCGCAGGTGCGCGGGTGCGTGCCCGGCGCGCAGCCAGAGCCCTCGCACTTCTCGCACACCACTGCGGTTTCGACGTTGAGCTCGCGGCGCACGCCGAAGGCGGCTTCGTCCAGCGTCAGGGTCATCTGCAGGAGCGCGTCGGCGCCCGGACGGACCCGGCTGCGCCGCGACCGGCCGCCGCCACCGCCGGCGCCGCCGAAGAACGCCTCGAACACGTCGCCGAAGCCACCGAAGCCGGAGAACGGGTTGCCGGCCGTACCGGCCCCCTGCGAGAGCGGGTCGCCACCGAGATCGACCACCCGCCGCTTCTCCGGATCCGACAGCACCTCGTAGGCCGTGGTCACGGCCTTGAACTTGTCCTGCGCGGCCGGATCGGGGTTGACGTCGGGGTGCAGCTCGCGGGCGAGCTTGCGGTAGGCGCGCTTGAGCTCCTCGGGCGTGGCGTCCTTGGTGACGCCGAGCATGCCGTAATAGTCGCGCGGAGTGTCAGCCACGTACCCGTCCCGATCCGTCGAAGTCGCTGCAGAGCGTTGGCACTCGGGTTGAGCGAGTGCCAGTCAAGTGTACGAGCCGGGCGGGGGTTACCGATCCTCCAGGAGGGTGCCGACGTAGCGTGCGACGGCCGTCACCCGCGCCATCGTGTGCGCGTAGTCCATCCGCCGGGGCCCGAGCACGCCGACGGCGCCGAGCGCCGCGCCGCGCACTCCGTACCCCGTGGAAACGACGGCCGCGCCGGCCAGGCCTTCGTGCTGCGTCTCGTTGCCGATGGCCACCACGATCTTGCTGGACGCGACCGACTCGTCGAGCAGCCGCAGCAGCACGACCTGCTCCTCGAGCGCCTCGAGCACCGGCCGGATGGCCGGGAAGTCCAGCGTGCGCTCGGTGAGGTTGGCCGTTCCGCCCAGCACGATGCGATCGTTGCTCGGCTCGACCAGCACCTCGAGCAGCACGGAGGTCAGCGTGGCGAGCAGGCCGCGCAGTTCGGGCACCACGTGCGCCGGCATCTCGCTGACGACCTCCGGCGCCTCGGCCAGCAGGCGGTCGCGCAACTTGGCGTTCAGGGTGGCCCGCAGCTCGTAGACGACCGGCTCGGCGACGTCGCCGGGCAGCTCGACGATGCGCTGCTCGACGCGCCCGGTGTCGGTGATCAGCACCAGCATCAACCGCGACGCGGTGAGCATGACCAGCTCGAGGTGCCGGATGTGGCTGCGCGACAGCGACGGGTACTGCACGACGGCGACGTTGCGGGTCAGCTGGGCCAGGGTGCGCACCGCGCGGTTGAGCACGTCGTCGAGGTCGACGGCGTTGTCGAGGAAGGTCTGGATGGCGCGGCGCTCGGCGCTCGAGAGCGGTTTGAGGCTGG
>CAZZZE010000464.1:0-2441 GCA_964658365.1 uncultured Jatrophihabitantaceae bacterium | reverse complement strand
GTGTCGTCGGTGGCCGACGCGGCGGCGTCCGAGGCGGCCGACGACCTGCGCACGATCCTGGCCCGCGCGCGGGGTTGACCTACCTGCCGACCCACCTGCCCGCCGCGTACGAGGCGGCGGCGTACGTGGCGACGTTCGTCCCCGTCGTGAACGAGCCGTTCGTCGACCCGGCGCAGTGGTAGCCCGGCGCGGACACCCAGAGGGTGGCCTTGCCGTAGCGCAGGCCCAACAGGTAGTCGCGGGTGTCGGCCTTCGTCAGGTTCGCCGAGCAGGCCGGTTGGCCGGCCGAGCCGATCCGCGGCGCGGCCGACAGCGTGCGGACCAGGCCGGCCAGGCTGCCGGTGAGCACCCGCCGCCCGGTCAGTGCGACGGACTTCGTCACGGCCGGCTGCGCACCGGCGAGGTAGGCGCAGACCACGGCGTGGGTCGGTGTCTGGTCGGGCAACAGCGCATCGTCGCCGTTCAGCCCCTGCGGCTCGATCGGCACCCAGCCGTTGGCGTCGCCGCCGGTCTGGCTGTAGGTCTGCGGGCACGTCAGCCCCTTGTCCTTGGCCACCTTCGTGGCCCGGGCCGCGGCGGGGCTGGTGGAGTCCTTGCTCACGCCGACGGTGAAGATGAGGACCAGCGCGACGACGGCGATCGCGAGCGCGCCGAGGACGGGCGCCAGGGTGCGCGAGTGGTCGGGTCGCTGCTGGAACGCCATGCGTCCAGTGTGGGGTTCGCCCTCCCGTCGCCTACGGTCGGGCCCGCCGCCGTACCCTCGAGAACGTGACGACGAGTGACGTGCTGGCCCGGGCGGCCGACGGTGGCCGCATCAGCCCCGACGAGGCGCTGGAGCTCTACACCGACGCCCCGCTGCACGCGTTGGGACAGGCAGCCGACACGGTCCGGCGCCGCAGGTTCCCCGACAACATCGCGACCTACATCATCGACCGCAACATCAACTACACCAACGTCTGCCTGACGGCCTGCAAGTTCTGCGCCTTCTACCGCTCGCCGAAGCACGCCGAGGGCTGGACGCACCCGCTGGAGGAGATCCTGCGCCGCTGCGGCGAGGCCGTCGACCTCGGCGCCACCCAGATCATGCTGCAGGGCGGGCACTCGCCCGAGCTCGGCATGGAGTGGTACGAGCAGACCTTCTCGGCGATCAAGGCCGCCTACCCGCAGCTGACCCTGCACTCGCTGGGCGCGTCCGAGGTCGTGCACATCGGCCGGACGTCGAACCTGGCGCACGCCGAGGTCATCACCCGGCTCAAGGCGGCCGGTCTCGATTCCTTCGCCGGCGCCGGCGCCGAGATTCTCGTCGAGCGCCCGCGTACGGCCATCGCTCCGCTCAAGGAGCCGGGCGAGGTGTGGTTGTCGGTCATGGAGACCGCGCACGGGCTCGGTCTGGAGTCCACGGCGACGTTCATGATGGGCACCGGCGAGACCAACGCCGAACGCATCGAGCACCTGCGCATGATCCGCGACGTCCAGGACCGCACCGGCGGGTTCCGCTCGTTCATCCCGTGGACCTACCAGCCCGAGAACAACCACCTCAAGGGACGCACCCAGGCGACGTCGCTGGAGTACCTGCGGATGATCGCGGTCGCCCGGCTGTTCTTCGACAACATCGTGCACCTGCAGGGCTCCTGGCTGACGACGGGCAAGGACATCGGCATGCTGACCCTGCACTTCGGCGCCGACGATCTGGGCTCGGTGATGCTTGAGGAGAACGTGGTGTCCTCGGCCGGTGCCCGGCATCGGTCGAACCGCACCGAGCTGATCGAGCTCATCCGCAGCGCCGGCCGCGTCCCGGCCCAGCGCGACACCTTGTACCGGCACCTGGTCGTCCACGACGACCCGGCCGACGATCCGGTGGACGAGCGCGTCCACTCGCACATGAGCTCCACGGCGCTCGGGGCCCGCGAACCGCTCACGCTCGTCGCCGCGAGCTGACGCCTCACCGAGTTGTTATCGGTACCCGGGGTCCCAGCCCCGGGTAGCGATAACAACTCGGTGGACGAAGGCGGTCAGCGCTCGTGCCGGCGTCGCATCCGCGCCAGCTGATCGACCACGCGTGCGCCGTCGAGCCGGACGGACACGGAGTCGAAGCGCAGCATCGGGCTTCCGGCGATGACGATCTCGTTCTGCCGGTCCAGGTCGTCCCAGTGACTCAGCGGCTTGAGGTGGACAGCGCCGTCGATCTCGATCACCAGCACGGTGCCGTCGGGCAGGTCGAACTCGGCGTCGACGTAGCGGACCCTGCCGGATCTCTCGCGACGCAGCACCTGCCGGCGCGGTGGGGGCAGGCCGGCGCGACGGGCCAGCGGCGCCAGTTCGATCTCGGCCAAGGTGTGCCCGCCGCCGCCGATGTCGCCGAGCACCGAGCGCATGATCGCGGCGTGCCGCAGGTGCCCGGCAGCGGCCAACGCGCGGTGCAGGTCGCTCGACGTCGTGAG
>CAZZZE010000463.1:0-2443 GCA_964658365.1 uncultured Jatrophihabitantaceae bacterium | reverse complement strand
TGTGGCTGATCGGCGGGTTCGCCTCCGGCCCGCTGCACCTGGGCCGCATCCCGTTCCGCGGGTCGCTGCGCCGCCCGCTCATCACGCCGTTCGTCACCGGGCTAATGGCCGGTGCGGTGTTCGTCGTCGGAGCGCTGATCGTCGCCCAGATCGAACCGATCCGGAAGATCATCGACACCGTGCTGCAGCATGCCCAGCAGGGCAACACGGCGCTGATCTTCTTCGTCACGCTGCTCAACGGGGCGTCGGAGGAGGTCTTCTTCCGGGGGGCGCTGTTCGCGGCGATCGGGCGCAAGCACCCGATCCCGATCTCGGTGGTCATCTACTCGCTGGTCACCATCGCCACCGGCAATCCGATGCTGGTCTTCGCCGCCGTGCTCATGGGCACGCTGTTCGGCTTCCAGCGCCGCGCCTCCGGCGGCATCCTCGCTCCGATGATCACGCACCTGGTGTGGTCGGTGATCATGCTGGTGGCGCTGCCCCCGATCATCATCAAATAGGTCAGTCCGGCGGCTCGAAGCGGACCGTGATCTCCTCGTATCCCTTGAAGCGCTGGGCCTCGGCCTGCTGGGTGTAGCTCTCGACGTCGGCCGAGGTGAGCTGGACGTTGTCGGTGAAGGGCGTCAGCAGCGATCGCGGGTACAGCTTGAACGACCGAACGGTGTTGTACTCGACGGCGAGCACTGCGACCAGCGAGCCGAGGTACAACCAGGCCATCAGCCCGAGGAACAGGGCGAAGACCCCGTTGACCTCCGATGCGCCTTGCACCGCGTGGCTGACGTACAGGGCGCCGACGTACTGCAGCCCTTGCCAGACCACGGCGGCGCCGAACGCTCCCGGCACCGTCTGGCGCAAGGTCAACGGTCGAGCGGTGGCAAGCATGAAGCCTGCGGTGAAGAACACCACGTTGAGTGCGAGCGTGCCCAGGCCGATCAGGACCTTCGTGGTGATACCGAGGCCGTCGACCTCGCTGCCGAGGGCGGTCAGGCCGGTGGTCACCAGCACCGAAACCCCGCCGAGGCTGAGCAACGCCACGCTCCGGCCGCGGCTCTTGAACGGGTTCGGCCGGTCGTTGCGCGGCACCCGCCAGATCGTGTTCATCGCGTTCTGCCCGGCCTGCGCAACGTTCAGCCCGAAGAACAGGGTGCCGACGATGCCGACGGTCAACCCGAGGCTGCTGCCCGTGACGCCCTTCTCGTTGGCAAGCTGCTCGCCGACGATCGGGAACTGACCGAGGGCGGATTTGAACACCTTCTGCTGCAAATCCCGGTGCCCCTCGAGGACGAAGTTCAGGATCGTCGAGGACAGCAGCAGCAGCGGCACGAGCGACAGCAGGCCGTAGTAGGCGATCAGCGCGGCGAGGTAGGACCCCTGGTCGTCGAAGAACTTGTAGGCGACGGCGAGGGGCAACCCGGCGCGCGGATGGGCTCGCTGGAAGCGGTCGAGCCGCTCGACGAGCGTCATGGCCCGCCCCTTCTCGACTGATCACACCGGACCTGCGCAGATTACCCACGCACGGCGCTACCGGCTCAGAAGGCCTTCTGCAGCACGAGCGGGTACACCGGGCCGGCACCGGCCTCGCGCAGCAAGACAGCCGCGACGGTGAGCGTGAACCCGCTGCGCGTGGTGTCGTCGAGCAGCAGCACCGGACCCTGAGGTATGTCGCCGTCGACCGAGAGCCGCCGCAGCGCGCCGGCAGCGGATTCGACGTTGGTGGCGGCGTCGCGCTGATAGCCAGCGCCGTCCGCGCGCAACGGGGTGGCGACGTCCATCCGGCCGAGCGCCGCCAGTCGCGCCGCCGCGTCGGCGAGCAGCGTCGGGTGGGTGCGCGACGGCACCCAGGTGACCCACGTCGGGCGCCCGGCCGGCCAGCCCCACTTGCCCAGCACGGCGACCAGGCCGTCGAACACCTCGGCCGACACGGGCTCATCGGCCGCCAGCGCCGACGTCACGGCCTCGAGCCAGGCCGGATCCTCGGCCAGCGCCAGGGCCCGACCGGGCTCGGCCCGTTCCGACTCGGCGATCTTGCCGCGGCGCTGGGCCCCGGACGGCCACATCTTGCGCGGTTCCAGCGGCACGGTCTGCGAGCGCAGGTGCAGCACCGCGGCGCGCACCGTGTCGGGCGAGGGGGCATCGAGCGGCAGGGTGCCGGTGCAGACGGCGCAGCGCCCGCAGTCGGCGGCGGCCGGATCGTCCAGCTCGCTGCGCAACTGGCGCATGAGGCACGACGCCGAGCTCTCGTAACGCACCATGGCGTCCTGCTCGCGGCGCCGGGCCGCGGCGATGGCGGCGTAGCGGGCGCCGTCGTAGGTCCAGGGCTGGCCGGTCGACGCCCACCCGCCGTCGACGCGCTGCACCACGCCGTCGACATCGAGCACCTTCAGCAGGGTCTCGAGCCGGGTGCGCCGCAGGCCCGAGTCGGCCTCGAGCTTGGGCAGGTCGC
>CAZZZE010000462.1:479-2446 GCA_964658365.1 uncultured Jatrophihabitantaceae bacterium | reverse complement strand
CAGCTCATCCACCAGGGCACCGAGCTCATCCCGGCCGACTTCATCGGCTTCACCCACTCGCTCAACCCGCTGCCGGCGCACTCCGATGCCGGCCCGGACGGCGCCACCCACCACGACCTGCTCACCGCCAACGTCTTCGCCCAGGGCGAGGCGTTGGCCTTCGGCAAGACCGCCGAGCAGGTACGCGACGAGGGCACGTCGGACTGGTTGTTGCCACACCGCGTGTTCGACGGCAACCGGCCGTCCAACACGCTGCTGCTCGACGAGCTGACGCCGTTCGCACTGGGCACGCTCATCGCGCTCTACGAGCACAGCGTGTTCACCCAGGGCACCATCTGGGCGATCAACAGCTTCGACCAGTGGGGTGTCGAACTCGGCAAGGTGCTGGCCAAGAAGGTCGCCGGTGAGTTGTCGGCCGACGGCGAGCCCGACCTCGGGCACGACAGCTCGACGAACGCCCTGATCCGCAGGTACCGCAACGCTCGTAAGGAGTCCTGACGTGCAGCTCGGAATGATCGGCCTCGGCCGGATGGGCGCGAACATCGTGCGCCGCATCGTCCGCGACGGCCACACCGCCGTCGCCTACGACACCAACCCCGACACCGTGGACGAGCTGGCCAGGGAGGACGGCATCACCGGCGCCAAGACCCTCGAGGAGTTCGTCCAGGCCCTCGACAAGCCCCGGGTGGCCTGGGTGATGATCCCGGCCGGCATCACCGACAAGGTGGTGACCGACCTCTCCGCGCTGATGGAGGAGGGCGACATCATCATCAACGGGGGCAACTCCAACTATCGCGAGGACTACGACCGCGCGGTGGCCCTCAAGGAGAACCAGAACATCTCCTACCTCGACGTCGGCACCAGCGGTGGCGTCTGGGGCCTCGACCGCGGCTACTGCCTGATGATCGGTGGCAACGAGCAGGCCTACCAGCACTGCGAGCCGCTGTTCGCCTCCATCGCCCCCGGCGTCGGCGACGTCGAGCGCACCCCCGGTCGCTCCGGCGACCCGGCTCCCGAGGAGCAGGGCTACCTGTACTGCGGCCCGGCCGGTGCGGGGCACTTCGTGAAGATGGTCCACAACGGCATCGAGTACGGCATGATGGCCGCCTACGCCGAGGGTCTGAACGTCCTGCACAAGGCCAACGCCGGCAAGACCGAGAAGACGCACTCCGCCGAGGAGACCCCGCTCGACCAGCCGCAGTACTACCAGTACGACCTCGACCTCCCCAAGATCACCGAGGTCTGGCGACGCGGCTCGGTGGTCGCGTCCTGGTTGCTCGATCTCACCGCCGGGGCGCTGCTCGGCGACGGCAACCTCGACAAGGTCGCCGGCCGGGTCTCCGACTCCGGCGAGGGCCGGTGGACGATCAAGGCCGGTATCGACGAGGGCGTGCCCACGCCGGTGCTCGCCGCGTCGCTGTTCGCCCGGTTCTCCAGCCGTGGCGAGGCGGTCTACGCCGACAAGCTGCTCTCCGCGATGCGCAAGGCGTTCGGCGGCCACAACGAGTTGCCGACAGGCGAGTGACCGGCGTGCCTTCGGGCCGTATCGTCCGATTCGGGTAATTCTTAGGATCGGCGGGCGCGTCTGCGTCCGTGGATCCTGGAGGTTCTGCCCGTGACCGACCTCGACACCGACGCTGCCGCCGAGTCCCCCCGGCCCACGCGCGGCGGCGGGATGCGGGTGCCGCGCAGCCGCGGCGTCGTGTCCGGCGTGCTGCTCGTCCTCGCCGGCGGGTGGGCGGCCCTCGCACCGTTCGTCGGCCCGGCCTTCGACTTCGCCTACACCCCCGAGCCCGGGCAGACGTGGCACTGGACGGCCGCCCGCGGGTGGTACGAGGTGCTACCGGGCGGCCTGGCGGTCTTCGGCGGCCTGGTGCTGATCCTGTCGGCGAACCGGATCGTCACCAGCCTGGGCGCCTGGGTGGCTGCGCTCGCTGGTGGCTGGCTCGTCGTCGGTCAGCAGGTCT
>CAZZZE010000462.1:0-469 GCA_964658365.1 uncultured Jatrophihabitantaceae bacterium | reverse complement strand
CCTACCTGCTGACCCTCGGCCGGCCGGGGGCGCCGGCCGCCCCCGGCGACCGTCGCTACGTCGCCGAGTACCTCGCCTTCTTCACCGGTGTGGGCGCGGTGATCATCCTGGTCGCGGCCGTCGCTATCGGCCGGCTGTCGGTGCGCAGCCTGCGCGACGTCCGCGCTGCCGAGGCCCGCGAGCAGTACGAGCACGACCGCGCCGAGGCCGACCGCAATGCCGAGACCTGGGCGACCGGCAACCCGGACACCGGCTACGGGACACCCGGCGCCACTGCTCCGTTGCCCGGCACCGCCCCCGCGGCGTCGGCCGTCACCACGGAGCTGCCCGCGGCCGGGTACGCCGAGCAGCGCCCGGCTGTCGAGCACGCTCCGGGTCCCGACGATGACACCGCGGCGATGCCGGTGGTCCCGACGGAGCACGAGCCCGAGCCGCAGCCGGCACCCGAGCCCGAGGCTGAACCTGAACC
>CAZZZE010000461.1:0-2452 GCA_964658365.1 uncultured Jatrophihabitantaceae bacterium | reverse complement strand
CACGGGTCGAGGGCGAGCACGTCGGCCGAGCACCCGAGGAAGTCGAGGGCTTCGCTGACCGTGCCCGACGGCAGCGCGCAGACCCAGCAGAGGTCCTGGGTGAGGACGAGGTCCGGGTCCAGACCGGCGAGCGCGTCGGCGTGCAGGTGATACAGGTCGGCGCCGGCGGCCGACTGCGCCCGCACGTAAGCGTCGATCTCGCCGGGAGTCATGCCGCTGGTGTCGCGGCCGCCGACGACGACGGCCTTGTCGGTGCGTGCCCGTGCCGGCTCGTCGCATTCGAAGGTGACGCCGACGAGGGCGTCGTCCAACCCGAGGGCGTAGACGATCTCGGTGGCCGAGGGCAGCAGCGAGACGATCTTCATGCGGCAGCCTGCTCGCTCGCGGGAGCCTGCTCGAACGCAACTGGCGCCTCGAACGCGGCGCGCCGGGCGGCGCGCCGGAAGGTGGCCAGTGCCGCCGGTCCGACCACGAGGATGGCGAGGAACGTGGTGACCGCCCGGCCGGTGTCCCAGCCCAGCGAGGTGGTCGCGTCGAACACCAGGTAACGATGCCACTGCGTGCTGAACGACGCGCCGGGCAGGTAGGCGATCGAGCTGCCCGGATCGAGGGAGAACGGCCAGAACGACAGGTTGAGCATGAACCCGAAGAAGTACCCGGACGCCGCCCCGTAGAGCGCGAGCATCAGCACCTCGGCCCGCCGAACGGGCAGGCGCGGCAGCAGGCCGGCGAACATGCCGACCCAGGCACAGCCGAACATCTGGTACGGCAGCCACGGACCCACCCCGCCGGTGAGCAGCGCCGAGGCGAACAGCGACGTGCAGCCCAGCGAGAAGCCGAACCCGGGCCCGAAGACGTAGCCGGCGAGGACGAGCGCGAAGAACACCGCCTCGATGCCCGCGGTCCCCGCGCCGAGCGGTCGCAGGGCCGCGTTGACGGCCGAGAGCACGCCGAGCATCGCGACGGCCTTGGCGTCGATTCCGCCGTCGGCGATCTCGGCGAAGATCACTGCCAGCACCAGGACCAGGAGTACACCGAAGATCAGCGGCGGTGCGTACGACGCCCCGAGGCTGCCCGGCTCGAGGACGAAGGGCCAGAGGAAGGCGACGAAGCCGAGGAACGAGGCCATGCCGACGGTGAGTACCGTGCGTCTCGGTACGTGCACTGCGCTGGTCATCTCCCGACCACCCCGGCAAGTGCTTGCTCGACCTGCCATACCGTGAGGTATGGTAGCGGGGCGAGGATCTTGGCTACCTGCGGCGCGAACGCCGGCGAGGCGACGATGACGTCGGTGGTCGGGCCGTCGGCCACGATCTCACCCTCGGCCAGGACGACCACCCGGTCGGCGGCCGACGCCACGAATTCGACGTCGTGCGTCGAGATCACGACCGTCCGGCCCTCGGCAACCAGGTCGTTCACGATGCGGATGAGCGCCTGCTTGCCCGGGTAGTCGAGGCCCCGGGTCGGCTCGTCGAGCAGCACGACGTCGGGGGCCGCGCGCAGCTGGACGGCGAGCACGAGAGACAGCCGCTGCCCCTCGGACAGGTCGCGGGGGTGCATCTCGTCGGCGATGCCGGGCGTCAGCCGGTCGAGCAGGTCGCGAGCACTCGTCGACGCGGGGCCCGATTCGCGGTCGGCCTGCTCGAGCTCCGCCCCGACGTCGCCCAGGTAGAGCAGGTCGGCCGGGGTCTGCGGCACCAGCCCGACGAGCGTGCGGGCCTGTGCCGCGGGCAGCGCCTTCGGGTCGCGACCGCCGACGTCGACCGTCCCGCGCTGGCGCGGGCCGGAGCCCTGCAGCGCCCACAGCAGCGAGGACTTGCCCGAACCGTTGCGACCCATCAGCGCGGTGACCCGTCCCGCGTGCAGGTCGAGGTCGACGTCGCGGACGGCCAGGACGTCGCCGTAGCGCACCGACACCGTGCGTGCCCGCAGGGTGGTGACCGGTGCGGTGCTCGGGATGCCGCGCGCGTCGGGCACCGGCCGGCCGGCGACCGAGTCCCGCAGCGGGCCGGCCTGGCGGCGGGCGTCGCGGACCGACAGCGGCAGCGGCGCCCAGCGCGCCAACCGCCCGAGCTCGACCACCGGCGGCGCCACCGCGCTATCGCGGAACACGTCGGCGGGCGCGCCGTCGGTGACGGTGCCGTCGCCGCGCAGGTGCACGACCCGGTCGGCGTACTGCACCACGCGCTCGAGGCGGTGCTCGGCGAGCACGACGGTGACGCCCAGGTCGTGCACCAGCCGGGTGATCGCCGCCAGCACCTCCTCGGCGGCGGTCGGGTCGAGCGCGGAGGTCGGTTCGTCCAGCACGAGCACCCGCGGGTGCGCGGTGAGCGCCGAACCGATCGCGACGCGCTGCTGCTGGCCGCCGGACAGCTCGTGCAGCGCGCGGTGGCGCAGCTCGGCCAGGCCGAGCAGGTCGAGCGTCTCCTCGACCCGCTTGCGCATGACGTCG
>CAZZZE010000460.1:0-2459 GCA_964658365.1 uncultured Jatrophihabitantaceae bacterium | reverse complement strand
GAGATCCAGCACTTCTTCGAGGTCTACAAGGACCTCGAGCCCGGCAAGAGCGTCGAGGGCGCGAACTGGGTCGGCCGCAACGAGGCCGAGGCCGAGATCGAGCGCTCCTACGAGCGAGCCAAGTCCGCCGGCCACTGACCGGCGCGCCGGCTCCTTCGTCCTGCCCGCACTCCCACCTCCCGCCTCCCGGCTCCCCTCTCCCGTCTCCCGGTGATCAAGACGCCGCAACGCTCGCCAGGACCGGCACGTCGCGCTCTTGATCACGGCAGGACGGCGGCACCTGAGCGGCCGGCAGCACCTGCCCGGTCCCGCTCTCGCGTCCCGCTCCCCTCTCCCCGCTCGCGTCTCCGGTGATCAAGACGCCGTAACGCTCGCCAGGACCGGCACTTCGCGCTCTTGATCACCGGCAGGACGGCTGCACCTTAGGGACGGCGTCACCACGCGAACGAGGTGGCTCCGGCTCACACCACCGGTGAGGCGTCGATCGGATCGATGCGGACGGGCTGGTAGCGCCAGAACGCCGACGGTGCCGGGTTGCCGCACGTCAGGCCGTCGGCCGGAGTGCGCTCGGCGACGACGGTGACGTCGAGCTCGCCGTGCGGACTGCGGATGCGCACGAGCGCGATGCCGTCGCGGAACGTCCCGACCGAGACGATCTGCAGGTCGGCGCGGCGCGGCAGGGCCAGCTGCTCGTGCGCGAAGGCCAACGCCGCCTGCCCGGCCGGGGGGGTCCCGATCCGGCCGCGCAACAGGGCTCCGACCACCTCGTCGGCCTCGGCGGCGGCGACGAACTCGGCGGCCGCGAACGGCAGCACCCGGCCGTAGAGCAGCCCGGTAGGCAGGACCATGACGTTCGCCCCGAACCGGTCGCCGCCGAGGTGGCTCGTCTCCCACACCTGCCCGGGAGCGGCGTCGGCCAGCGCCGCGGCAACGGGGCGACCACGCAGCGCGCAGCAGACGTCGTGCTTGCCGTGCGTGCAGACGAGGTAGACGATCCGGTCGTCGGGGGCGCCGGCGTCACCGGCCAGGGACAGCTCGAGCAGCTGCTCGTCACGGGTGAACGTCCCCCACCGCACCGTCTCGACGCCGGCGCGGGTGTCGGCCAGCGCCCACTGCCGCTCGTGCGGGACGGTGTCGCGGCCCGGCCGGCGGATGGTCTGGATGCGCACCCCCGCCGCGGCGGCCCGCTGCTCGAGGGCCAGGGCGGTCGCGCGGTCGAAACGCGAGTCGAGGAGCGTGCGGCGTCCCCAGGGCCCGGGCTGCTCGACGAGCAGCAGCCGGGCAGCGGGGAACGCCGTGCCCAGCATCGGGTCGCCGCGCAGCTGGGCGCGCAGGGCGCAGCGCTCGAACGTCTCGCGCGGCCGCGGGCGAGCGGCGCTGGTGGCGGACACGTCTCAGGCCGGCACGAGCAGGCCCTCGCGGACGAGCCGCCGCGCGAGGGTGAGCTGCTCGTCCGGCGCGAGGCCGGGCAGGTCGGCGGGCGTGAACGGCGCGCCGGCGAGCGCGACCTTGACCGCCTCGGCGGTGCCGGCGGGGAGCTCGACGGTGCGGTCGAGCAGCACGACGCGCAGCCGCTCGCCGGCGTCGGTGAGCCGGTGCCGCAGCGCCGGCCGCAGGCGCAGGACCGTGGCGGGCGAGAGCCGGTCGGCGAGCTCGAGCTGCGCCAGCGGGCCGAGCGCGGCCGGCCGGGTGCGTCGCATGAGGACGGTGTCGAGGTCGGCTGCGATGCGGGTGACCGGGACGTCGGCCAGCGCACGCTGCAGGGCCGCGACGGTGTCCTCGAGCGCGGGGGCGAGCACGGCCGGGTCGGCGAGGTCGAGGCCCATCGGCAGCGACGCGCGTAACTCGGGCTCGTCCTGCACCGCCTCGAGCAGCCGGGTGACGAGGTCGTACCGGGTCAGCGGGTGGACGCCGACGGTGAGGTGGATCGACAGCTCGCCGAGCGCCTGCGCGGCATGGATCGTGCCGCGCGGCAGATAGACGGCGTCACCCGGCTCGAGCACCGTGTCGAGGACCGGTTCCTCGGCCGCCCGGGCCTCGACCGCACCACGCCGGTCGTCCCACGGCTGGTTGGCCAGCGGGTCGTCGACGACGGGGCGGTGCACCGTCCACTTCTTGCGTCCGGCCACCTGCAGGACGAACACGTCGTGGACGTCGTAGTGCGGCGCGAACCCCTGGTTCTGGGGTGGGGTGACGTAGGCGTTGATCTGGACGGGGTGACCCAGCTCGTCGGCGAGCTGCGAGCCGAACTCGACGAGCGGCGGCCACGTGCGGTGCAGCCCCTGCAGGACTAGCGTCGAGCCGTCGGCCAGCGCGGCGAGGATCTTGTCGTCGGCGGCCTGGTCGGCCATCGAGGCGCCGGCCCCGCCGCCGCGGGTGAAACGGCCCGCGGGCAGCACCGTGCCCTGCTTCGCCATCCGCAGAAACGGGGTACGCAACCCGCGTTCGGAGACCAGCTC
>CAZZZE010000459.1:0-2468 GCA_964658365.1 uncultured Jatrophihabitantaceae bacterium | reverse complement strand
CGCCGACGACGGGGCGGGCTACGCGGGGTGACTGATCGGTGACCGACCCCAGTGAACTCGGCGCCAGCCAGGACGGCACCGTGGTTCTCGACATCGGCGGCGACATAGGCGCGCTGGTGCTGATGACGGCCCGCGATCTTCTCGGGACGGAGATCGAGATCAGCCCGCTCGACGAGACGGCGGGTGACGTCTTCCAGCAGCAGCACCCGCACGTTCACGCCGACGGTTCGACGCACACGCACACGCACCCAGATCGCACGCACGTCGCCGTGCGCGAACGGGTGGGACCCGGTGGGGTCCGTTTCGCCGCAATCTATCCCGGGCTGCGCCAGGGCCGCTACCAGCTGTGGAACATCGACGGGACCCAGGCCGACGTCGTCGAGATCGTCGGCGGCCAGGTCACCCAACTCGACTGGAGCTGATCGGGGTGAACGTGCCCGCCCGGATCCGGCGTTGCCTCGTCATGCCGACCAGCCGGCGCGCGTCCCTCGTCGCGGCGGGCGTCGTGCTGGTCCTGGTCGCCGCCGGCGCGGCCGCGCTCGTGTGGTGGCCCGACGACACGCGCCACGCGGCGTTGCGCCCGCCGACGCCGCCGAGGCCGGTGGCGACGTCCATGGGGTCGACCGCCGGCCCCTCGCGCGCCGAACCTTCGACTCGGGAGACCAGTTGCCGCCGGCCGGCGCGCAGTCCGGTCTCCGGGACGAACCCGCAGCGGGTCTGCATCCCCGCGCTTCGGGTGGACGCCTCGGTGATGGAGCTCGGGCTCAACGCCGACCGCACCGTCCAGGTACCGCCGCTATCCCGCGTCGGCGACGCCGGGTGGTACAAGAACTCGGCGACGGCCGGCGCCGTCGGCGCGACGGTGATCCTCGGCCACGTCGACTCGGCCCGCTACGGAGCCGGGGTGTTCTTCCGGCTGGGTCGGCTGCACGCCGGCGACGACGTCGTCATCTCGCGCGACGACGGCAAGGTCGCCACCTACCGGGTCGACCGCGTCGTCGAGGTCTCGAAGCGCAGGTTCCCGAGCCAGGCCGTGTACGGGGCAACCGCCAGCCCGACGCTGCGCCTCGTCACCTGCGGGGGCCGCTTCGACTCCGCCACCGGCAACTACCTCGACAACATCATCGTCTACGGGGCGCTGCAGTCGTTCGCGTCGTCCTGAGCGCTCGGCGTCCCGCCGTCGTTGTCGACCGGGCGGGAGCGGTTGCTCGTGACCACCTCCGACGGGCCGGTCAGATCGAGGCAGAGCACGGCGTCCTGCACCACGGCCGGCCAGCGGCGTGACACCTCAGTGTCGATCTCGTAGTAACTGACGAACGCCATAGCCGACACCAGCCACGGCCCGCTGGCTGAGTTGCTCGCCCGGCGGACGTGCGCTGCGTGGCGGGTGACCCCGTCGACCTTGCGCAGCCCGACGATACGGGCGTCCCGATCGAACAGCAGCTCGACGGCGGCGGGGGCGCCAAGGGCGGCGAACGCGGACCGATTCAACGACATGGTGCCGCGCTTGTGGATCGTCACCGTTGGATCGGATTTGAGCGGCAGCAGGCGTCGGCTGAAGCTCTCGAAATTGGGCATCAGGTCTCTCGGCGTCGACAGGTTTGGCCACGCAGAACCCGACCGGGCTCCGGAGGTGACTTCGCTGTCGTGCTCGTCCGCGGTTCCAGTGCTCCGACGACGCGAGTCGCCGTTTACGCCGGCATGCCCAGGGTATGCAGGCCGCCGGCGACTCGCCGGCCGAATTCGGTCAGGCTCACGTCGAGGCGTTCCGCGGCCTCCGACAGTAGGAGCCCATCGCGGTAGACCAGCCGCAGCGCCTGCATCTGCTCGTAAGGCAGGAGGTCGAGGCGCGCGAACGTCTCGCGAGCCCAGACGAGGCGGTCGTCCCGTGCGGCATGGTCGTCCACGCCTGCGCACGCTAGCGGTGCGACATCACGGATCGACAGTCAACTCGCTACGCTCACGAGATGTCCCAGACCCAGGCCGACGCGGCAGTCGAACACTTCGTCTCCGAACGCGACCTACTCGTCGAGTGCCAGGGCGAGTTGCAGTTCGTGAACGAGGAACTGGAGCATCTGCGCGCGGCGCTGGTCTCGGCGCGACGGATCGGGGCGGCGATCGGCATCCTGATGGGTCAACGCCACATCACCGACGACGAGGCCTTCGCGCTGCTGTGCGACGCCAGCCAGCGCAGCAACCACAAACTGCGTCACGTCGCCGACCACGTGCGGCGCACCGGCACCCTCGAGGGCGCGTAACCCGCGTCAGCTCGCGAGCGCGTACTGCGTGTTCCACTCCGCCCGGTAGGCCTTGTGGTCGGCGTACGGCGAGGCGAGGGAGAGCAGGATCCGCGTCGCGTGCTCGCGCACCGGCTTCTCGCGGGGCAGGTCGCGCAGGACGAGCAGTTGCTGCACGGCGCCGGTGACCTGCCGGCGGGCCAGGCAGTCGGCGCGGCGGTGCTCGAGGTC
>CAZZZE010000458.1:0-2484 GCA_964658365.1 uncultured Jatrophihabitantaceae bacterium | reverse complement strand
CCCCGAACCCGCTGGTTAAGAGCCAGCTGCTCTGCCAATTGAGCTAATGGCGCCGGTCATGCGTCCGGCCCGCCGCAGCGGGCCGATCTACGACATTAGCACGGGGTCGGGGGCGTCCAGATCGGGTACAGCGACGGCGACGGCGGGTCGTCCATCGGCCCCTTCTGCCCGTCGCTCGAGGTACCAGGAGGTGAGCCAGACCAGCCAGCCCACGGCGACGACGAGCAGGAAGCTGATCAGGCGGTAGAGCACCACGCCGGCGGTGGCGGTGACGGTGCTGACCCCGCCGCTGGTGAGCGCGAAGATCATCGCTGCGTCGACGATCCCGAAGCCGCCCGGTACCAGCGAGATGCTCGATGCACTCATGCCAGCGACGTAGGCGACCATCACGAGCACCACCGATGCGCGGTCGGCACCGATGGCCTCGCAGCACGCCAACAGGCAGACCAGGTCGGCCGACCAGTTCAGCACGGCGAGGGCCAGGCCGACCAGCCAGTCCCGCTGGCGGGGATGGATGGCGACCAGGTCACGGGTGAAGCGCTGGACGGCGGCCAGGCCGGAATCCGGACGGCGCCGCAGCACCCGGTTGACGCGGCTCAGGCCCGGCGCGATCGCGCGCTGCAAGAGCGTGGCCGGGTCGCGACGCCGCAGCGCCAACGTGCCGAGCGCGATGACGACCGCCGTGACGACGACCAGGATCGCGCTGGTGAGACTGTCGCCGGCCGAGATGCCGACGAAGGCGGCCAGCACCGCGAAGCCGACGAAGCTCAGCAGCCCCGAGGCCATCACCGTGAACCCCGCCGCGGGCACCGTCGCACCCCAGGACCGCAGCCGCTTGAACACGTAGCCCGACGAGAGTGCGGTGCCGCCGGGGAACGTGACCGACAACGCGTTGGCGGCGTAGGTGAGCCCGATCATCGGGACCATGGCGACCCGCTGCCCGGCGGCCGACAACATGCGCCGCTGCACCCGCGCGAACGCGCCCATCGACATGCTCTCGGCACCGAGGGCCACGAGCAGCCACCAGGGGTTCGGCTCGGTGAGTGCTTCGGCCGCCCTGGTCAGGTACGGCGTGATCAGCGTGATCTCGAGCGCCAACAGGCCGACCAGACCCAGCACGAACAACCAGCGAAGCACCCGCCGTAACGGCCACCGACCGGCCAGGGACCCGCTGGCGACGGCGGTCATCGCGCAACCCCTGCCACCGCGATGCCCATGACCTGCTCCGTCCACCTGTACTGAGAGGACAAACTCTCTCGATACCAAGTTATTCCCGGATGCCATGGAGTTAGCCGCGGCGGCCGCTGTGAGTTGGCCGGGCGTTCGACGAGGTCACGAAACTACTTGGGGTGAGTGACGGGACTTGAACCCGCGACATCTGCGACCACAACGCAGCGCTCTACCAGCTGAGCTACACCCACCATGCCGGCAGCAGGCTGCCGAGCGCGATCAGTCTACCCGGCACCGGCCGGCTCGCCGAGCGGGTATCGGGCGCTCGCTCAGAGCGCGTCGGCGACTGCTCGTGCTTCGTCGAGGGTCGGTCCCGGCTGGGCCACGAACAGCGTTGCCCGGTAGTAGGCGAGTTCGCGGATGCTCTCGAGGATGTCGGCCAGGGCCCGATGCGCGAGACCCTTTTTCGGCTGAGATTGGTACACCCGCGGGTACCAGCGCTTGGCGAGCTCCTTCAGCGAGGAAACGTCGATCATCCGGTAGTGCAGGTGCGCGTCGAGCTCGGGCATGTCCCGGGCGAGGAACCCACGGTCGGTGGCGATCGAGTTGCCGCACAGCGGCGCCGACCTCGTGTCCGGGACGTGCGTGCGCACGTAGTCGAGGATGAGCTTCTCGGCCTCGGCCAGCTGCACCGTGGCGGCGCGCACCTCGTCGGTGAGCCCGGAGTGCGCGTGCATGTCACGCACCACCGGCAGCATGGCGTCGAGTACCGCGCCGTCGGCGTGGATGATGACGTCGAGCCCGTCGTCGAGCGGCTGGAGGTCGGCGTCGGTGACCACCACCGCGACCTCGATCAGCGCGTCGTGGGCGAGATCCAGCCCGGTCATCTCGCAGTCGATCCACACCAGACGGTCAGCCACGACTCGAGGCTATACGGCGCCGTTACCTTCAGCAGAACCAGCGACGACGGAGGTGCTGCAATGGCACAGCAAGTGCTCGACCAGGACGACATCGACGCCCGCCTCAGGCGGCTGCACGACGGGTGGACGGGGACGCCGGCGGGGCTGGCGCGCTCCGTCGAGTTCGCCGACTTCCTGACCGCGGTCCGCTTCATCACCGAGCTCGCACCGCGGTGCGAGGAACTTGACCATCATCCCGACCTCGCCCTGCGCTGGCGCTGCGTGGACATCGACCTGACGACCCACAGCGCTGGCGGGGTCACCGGCAAGGACTTCGAGCTGGCCGAGATCGTCGACGAGCTGGTCGCCACCGTCTAGGGCTCGCTAAGGCTCGCTAAGGCTTGCTACGCCTTGC
>CAZZZE010000457.1:0-2486 GCA_964658365.1 uncultured Jatrophihabitantaceae bacterium | reverse complement strand
TCGGCACGGCGCGCACCGAGAACGGCGAGCACCTCGACGAGGAGGAACGCGAGGGCATGCCCGACTTCATCAAGAGCGCCTCGCGCGAGGTCCGTCACGAGTTGGCGATGAAGTGGCTGCGGTTCTGGGCACAGCACCCCGAGGGCAAGGGCATCGACACCAGCGTCCGCGACCCCGAGAAGTTCATCGCGGCGAACAGCTAGCGGCCGTCCTGCTCGGCCGCCGCCGCCGCCGACGTCAGCCCGGCGCTGGTGAGCGGCGTCGGGTCCACGGCCTCAGGCTCGCCGTCGGGCACCCTGCGCCGCTCGGCCAGCAGCGCGCCGATCAGCACACCGGTGAAGATGACGCCGCTGAGCACCATTAGCCACACCGAGAGCACGAACACCGCGCCGATGAGGCCGTAGGCGTCGACCTGCCAGTCGATCTGCCCGGGCACGATCCACCGCGACGCGCGGACCAGGATCGTGGTCAGCAGCGCAACGGCGACCGCGCCCGGTCGCAGGGCACGGTAGGAGACGCGGCCGCCCAGCAGCCAGTACTGCGTCCACCAGTAGAAGACGAACGTCAGCGTCGCCTGGACGAGCACGATCGACACCGGCCCGACGTGCGCGAACTCGGCGTCCACCGAGCGCCCGATACGGCCGGCCAGCAGCACGGCGACCGTGAACACTGTGAACGCCGGCGCGAACAGCAGCAGGCGCACGTACGTGCGCAGGCCCGTCTCGCGGGGGAGTGTCCAGATCAGCTCGAAGGCCCGCTGCTGCACCGCGCCCACGCTGGTCATGAAGATCACCGCCGTGATCAGGCCGACGATGAGGACCGCGGTGCTGATCGACGGCGACGCGCGCCCGAACAGCAACGACATGTCGTGTCGTGACTTGGCGTTCAACCCGAAGAAGCGGGAGATGATGAGGCTGATGTTGTGGCCGGTCTCGCGCTGCAGCACCGCCGACATCGCCACCACGAGCGGTGCCGTGCACAGCACCTGCTGCGCGCACAGCGCGAGCGCGTGGGTGTCGAGGTCGAGCTCGCGCATGCGGCTGATCCCCTGGCCGGCGATGCTCTGGTCCCACCACGCGCGCCCGGCGACGACCCGCCGGTTCTCGGTCAGGCGCTGCGACGGGAAGGTGGGCACCTTCGCAGTGTGCCTGACGCAGCCGGTCTGCGGCCCACCCCGACGGGGGAGTCGCGGCGCGGGCTCAGCCCAGGCGGATGCCGGCCAGCTGGCTTCCGTGGGCCACGACCCGCCCGCGCGAGTCCCAGACCCAGCACTGCTCGTCGACCCGGTGGTCATCGACGAGGCTCGCCCGCTGCAGCACCCGCAGCGGCCCGGGAGCCGGCAACGCCCGCACGTAGACGGTCAGCTCGAGGGTCGGCACCCAGCCGGTGTAGGCGATGTCGAACGTCGCCGGCGGGAACGCATCGACGGCGTAGAGCAGTGACAACGGGTCGAACCGCTCGCCGCCGGGCAGCGCCAGCCACCCGCGCAGCTCGCCCACGCCGGTCGGCTTGCCGCGTGCCCAGCCGAACGTCTCGGCGTCGATGCGGATGTCGACCAGGCCCATGATCTCGACGCGCACCCCGCCCGGGTTCTCCGCGGGCAGGCGGGGCAGCGACTCGCGGTCACCGGACCCGAGGTGCGGGTCGGGTACGCCCGCGGCCCAGTACGGCTCGGCAGCGGGGTCCAGATCGGCGGTGGTGAGCAGTGCCTCGACGCACGTGCGGCCGTCCTGCGCGAGGCGGGCCCTGAGCTGGCTGGCCGAGCGTCCCGCGCGTAGCAGCTCGGCGGTGACCTCGACCGGTCCGGTGTCGGGTGCGCGCAGGTAGTGCGCGCTCGCCGCGATGACGTGCCGGTGCGTCGAGAGCGCTGCCGCGGCGCGGCCGAGCAGGGCGAGCAGGTAGCCACCGTTGGGCTTTCCGCCGATCGTCCAGCGCGGGTGCGCGGCGCCGTGGAAGGTCTGCACACCCTCGCGGGCTGCGGCGACGGGCGTCAGGGCAGTGGCGGCGGAGAACGTCGAGTCGGCTTCAGCAGGCACTCCCTGATCCAACACGGCCGCGCCGCGGGGTCGTCAGGGGCGTCAGCTCTCGAGGGCGGCGTCGAGGGTGATGTCGACACCGGTCAGGGCCTTGCTCACCGGGCAGCTCGCCTTGGCGGCGTCGGCGGCCCTGGCGAACCCGTCGGCGTCCAGGCCGTCGACCTCGCCGCGGACGGTCAGCGCGATGCCGGTGAGCGTGAAGCCGCCGGCGGGGTCCGGGCCGAGCGAGACGTCGGCCGAGACCTCGAGCGATTCGGGCGTGCCGCCGGCCTCGGCGATGAGCGCCGAGAGCTGCATGGCGAAGCAGGCCGAGTGCGCCGCGGCGATGAGCTCCTCGGGGCTGGTCGTGCCGTCGGCGTCCTCGGCGGCGCGCTTGGGGAACGAGACCTCGTAGGTGCCGACCTTCGAGCTGGACAGTTCGACCTGGCCGGAGCCGTCCTGCAAGCCGCC
>CAZZZE010000456.1:0-2493 GCA_964658365.1 uncultured Jatrophihabitantaceae bacterium | reverse complement strand
AACATCGGCTCGATCATGGGCATCGGCTTCCCGCCGTGGACCGGTGGCGTGCTGCAGTACATCAACGGGTTTGCCGGCGGCGTCAGTGGGTTCGTCGCCCGCGCCGACGAGTTCACCCACGAGTTCGGCGCGCGCTTCGAGCCGAACCCGCTGCTGCGCAAGAAGGCCGAGAACGGCGAGACGTTCTAGGTTTCGCTCGCGCTCCCGAGTTGTCCGCGCCCAGACACGGCCCACGCCTACTGGACGCGGACAACTCGCTCGACACCCCCGAGTTGTCCGCGCTCAGACACCTTCCACGGCGTCTGGACGCGGACAACTCGGTTGAGGAAGGACGTGCAGATGCCAGGACCGCTCGACGGAGTGCGCGTCATCGAGCTGCCGGCCGTCGGACCGGTGCCGTTCGCCGGGATGCTGCTCGCCGACCTCGGCGCCGAGGTGATTCGCATCGACAAGCTGCCCGGCGCCCGTCCCGGCCTCGGCGACGCGCTGGTCACCGGTCCGCTCGGTCGGGGCCGGCGCTCCGTCACGCTCGACATCCGCAAGCCCGAGGGCGCCGAGGCGCTGCTGCGGCTGTGCGAGTCCGCGGACGCCCTGATCGAGGGTTTCCGACCCGGCGTGGCCGAGCGGCTGGGCGTCGGTCCGGCCGAGGCGCTCGCCCGCAACCCCCGGCTCGTCTACGGGCGGATGACCGGCTGGGGCCAGGACGGCCCGCTGGCCCGGACGGCCGGCCACGACATCACCTACCTCGCGCTCACCGGCCTGCTCGCCGGCATCGGCCGCGCGGGCGAGCCGCCGGTGCCGCCCGTCAACTACGTCGCCGACTTCGGCGGCGGGGCGATGTTCCTGGCCACCGGCGTGCTGGCCGCGCTGCTGCACGCCCGGTCCACCGGCGCGGGGCAGGTGCTCGACACCGCCATGGTCGACGGTGCCGCCTACCTCGGTTCGATGACCCGCGCGTTCCTGGCCGTGGGGGGCTGGCGGGACCGCCCCGAGTCCAACTTTCTCGACGGCGGCTCGCCGAACTACCGCTGCTACGCCTGCGCCGACGGCAAGTACGTCGCGGTCGGCGCGATCGAGCCGCAGTTCTGGTCGGCGCTGTGCGCGGCCATCGGTCAGGATCCCGCCACCGCGCCGTCGCCCTACGACCCGGCCCAGTTCGGCGACTGCGCGGCCATGCTCGAGTCGACGTTCGCCGGCCGCACTCGTGACGAGTGGGCGCAGGTGTTCGAGCCGCTGGACGCGTGCGTGGCGCCTGTGCTGTCGCTCGAGGAGGCGCTCGAGCACCCGCACAACACCGAGCGCGGCACCTACGTCCCCGTCGGCGATGCGACCATGCCGGGACCGGCGCCGCGCTTCTCGGCGACACCGGGCCGGGCCGGTGAGCTGACCGAGATCGGCGCGGACACCGTCGCGCTGCTGCGCGAGGTCGGTTACCGCGACGACGAGCTCGACGCGCTGCGTGCCGCCGCGGTCATCTGAGCCACACTGTCCGGCATGGACTACAAGCTGGAGCTGGTGTGCGTGCCCGTCGGCGACGTCGACGCGGCCAAGGCCTTCTATGTCGACAAGGCCGGCTTCGTCGCCGACCACGACCAGCGGGTCAACGACACGCTGCGCTTCGTGCAGCTGACGCCGCCGGGGTCGGGCTGCTCGATCTGCATCGGTGAGGGGCTGACGACGATGAGTCCCGGCACGCTCGAGGGCCTGCAGCTCGTGGTCGACGACGCCGACCAGGCGCGCGCCGAGTTCGCCGAGCGCGGGCTGGACGTCGGCGAGGTACACGAGCTGCCGTGGGGCCGCTTCGTCTACTTCGCCGACCCCGACGGCAACAAGTGGAGCGTGCAGCAGATCCTGCCGCCGGCCTGACGCGCCCCAGGCACGGTGAGCGTGAACGGTCACGGTCAGCTGGGCAGACACAGCATGACCGATGTCGACGAAGGAGGACCCATGGCACTGCTCGGGAACCTGATCAAGGGCGGCCTGGCCGCGAAAGCAGTGCACGTCGCCCAGCGCGAACTGAGGAAGCCGGAGAACCAGAAGCGCATCAACGACGCGGTGACGAAGCTCAAGAACCGCCGGAGCACCGCCCGGACCTGACGGACCGTCAGTACGCCCGGCGCAGCGCGGCCGCGATCAGCCGGTCGACGACAACCGGGTACGGAACGCCCGAGGCCGCCCACATCCGCGGGAACATCGAGACCGGCGTGAAGCCGGGGATCGTGTTGATCTCGTTGACGACGATCGTGTTGTCGGGCGTGACGAAGAAGTCGACGCGGGCGAGGCCGGCGCAGTCCAGCGCGTCGAAGGCGCGGCACGCGGCCTGCTGCACCTCGGCGATGATGTCTGCGGGCAGGTCGGGTGGCAGGTCGAACTCGCAGGCGTCGTCGAGGTACTTGGCCTCGAAGTCGTACCAGTCGTGGCCGCGCACCAGGCGGATCTCGGCCGGGACGCTCGCCTCCGGCCGCCCGTCGAGGCCTTCCAGCACGCCGCACT
>CAZZZE010000455.1:0-2496 GCA_964658365.1 uncultured Jatrophihabitantaceae bacterium | reverse complement strand
GTCCGTAACCCGGCTGCCCGTAGCCCGGGTCCCCGTACGGAGCCTGCCCGGGTTGCGGCTGGCTGGGCAGGCGGCGGGTCTCGCTGTTCTGCGGGTCGTCCCAACTCATGCGGTCGAACCTACCCAGGTGGGCCATGCACCTCCCGCCAGGGTTCAGCCGCGCACGATTGGCGCGCCGTAGGTGGTGATGCCGGCGTCGCGGAACTCGGCCAGCGCCGCCTCGGTCGACGGCCCCGCGACGCCGGCGGTCAGGTCCAGGCGGATCTCGGTCGCGAAGCCCAGGCGGGCAGCGTCGAGCGCGGTGGCGCGCACGCAGTGGTCGGTGGCGATGCCGACGATCTCGACGGTGTCGACGGCCCGCTCGCGCAGCCAGTCGGCCAGCGGCGCGCCGTCGGCGACAGCCTCGAAACCGGAATACGCGGCCTGGTACTCGCCCTTGTCGAACACGGCCTCGACGAGCGATATGTCGAAGTCCGGGTGCAGCGAGACGCCCGGCGTGCCGACGACGCAGTGCGGCGGCCAGGAGTGCGCGAAGTCCGGCGCGGTCGAGAAGTGCTCGCCGGGGTCGATGTGGTGGTCGCGGGTGGCCACCGCGTGCTCGTAGCCGCCCTCGGCGAGGCGAGCGGTCACCGCACGGGCGACCTCGGTGCCGCCCTGGACGGCGAGTGAGCCGCCCTCGCAGAAGTCGATCTGCACATCGACCACGATCACGGCTTTCGTCATGCGCGGATCCTACGTACCGGTCAGGACGGCGCCGGCATGGCTCGGGTCGGGATGGCCGGTTCACCGCGCGAGAGCTTCAACCCGTCCCACGGCAGCGTGACCAGGGCCCGGGCGAGATGCTCGCGGGACTGCGCGAGGCCGGGCAGGCCGTCGACCGGTACGCCGCCGCGCACGAGCGGGACCTGCAGCGCCGCCTCGAGCGGCCCCGGCGAGGCTGGCCCGGTGACCACGATCTCCTCGACGGCGGTGCCGGACTCCTTGTACGCGCGCAGCGCGGTCTTGCGTCCGCCGCGACTGGCCTTGGCCGCCGAGCGCTTGGCGACCTTCCGGCCCTCGACCTCGACGAGCTTGTAGACCATGCCGGCCGTCGGCGCACCGGAGCCGACCACGACCGCGGTGCCCGCGCCGTAGGAATCCACGGGTCGCGCGGCGAGCGCCGCGATCGCGAACTCGTCGAGGTCGCCGCTGACCACGATCCGGGTGTCGGGGTTGCCCAGGCCGTCGAGCTGGGCGCGGGCCTGGTCGGCGAGCACGCCCAGGTCGCCCGAGTCGATGCGCACCGCCCCGAGCGTCGGCCCGGCGACCTCGACGGCGAGTTCGATCCCGCGGGTGATGTCGTAGGTGTCGACGAGCAGCGTGGTGTCGGCGCCCACCGCCGCCACCTGCGCCGCGAACGCCGACCGCTCGTCGTCGTGCAGCAGCGTGAACGCGTGCGCGGCCGTGCCCGCGGTGGGCACGCCGTAGCGATAGGCCGCCTCGAGGTTCGACGTGCTCGCGAAGCCGGCGAGGTAGGAGGCGCGGGCCGCGGCCACCGCCGACTGCTCGTGGGTGCGCCGCGAGCCCATCTCGATGATCGGCCGGCCACCCGCCGCGGTGACCATGCGCGTCGCCGCCGCCGCGATCGCGCAGTCGTGGTTCAGTACCGACAGCACCAGCGTCTCGAGGATCACCGCGTCGGCGAACGAGCCGCTGACGGTCAGCACGGGGGAGTCCGGGAAGTACAGCTCGCCCTCGCGGTAGCCGTCGATGTCGCCGCCGAACCGGTAGCCGTCGAGGTGTTCGGCCGTGCGGTCGTCGACGACGCCCGCGCTGCGCAGCATGTCCAGCTGGCCGGCGTCGAAGCGGAAGTCCGCTACCGCATCGAGCAGCCGGCCGGTGCCGGCGACGACGCCGTAGCGGCGCCCCTCGGGCAGCCGGCGGGCGAAGACCTCGAAGACGCAGTGCCGGTCGGCCGTCCCGTCACGCAGGGCCGCCTGCAGCATCGTCAGCTCGTAGCGGTCGGTGAGCAGACCCGTCGTCATCGCTTGATCGTGTCAGAGCGCAGCGCGGGCCGGTGCGGGGCCACGGCCGCGCCGAGCGCGAGCAGCGCGTAGCCCGCGCAGGCCACCCACAGCCCGGCGCCTGCGTTGTGCAGCACCCCGTGCCCCGAGCCGCCGGCGATGCGCTGCGCGTCGAACAGCTGCGCCAGCGCGTAGAACGTCAGCGCCACCCCGGCCGCCCCGGTGAGGAAGCCGAGCAGGCGCAGCAGCGGCGCCACCGGCGAAGCCACCCGGGCGGCGAGGCTGATCAGCACCACCACCGCGACGAGTCCCCAGGCCAGCTTGTCGAAGTAGGCCGCGGCCACCGGAGCGCCCAGCTGGTCGGCGTTGCTGTGCAGATCGGCGAAGGTGAACCCGTCGCCCGCCGAATCGGTGGCCGCGTCGACCGAGTACCAGTGCAGCGTCACGAACGACACGGCGGTGGCGACCGAGCCCGCGAGCAGCAGCCCCAACC
>CAZZZE010000454.1:0-2504 GCA_964658365.1 uncultured Jatrophihabitantaceae bacterium | reverse complement strand
CGCAGCCCCCTGTACCTCGCCGGCGACGTCAGAACTCCGGTGCTGCTGACCGCGGGCGCGAACGACCTTGCCACGCCGCCGGAGCAGGCGGCCATGTTCCACCGTGCGATCGTCGAGCGCGGCGGGACGAGCACGCTGGTGATCTACCCGCTGGAAGGTCACGGCGTACGCGGCCACGATGCCCTCGTCGACCAGTGCACCCGGATGATCGAGTTCTTCGACCAGCATCTGGGAGTCGACGGGTGAGCGATCTGCAAGAGGTCACCGAACGGTTGGCGCGGCAGCTGTCCCGCTCCGTGGCCATCGACAACCCGCGCATGGAGCTGCAGTCCTACAGCCCCCACTACGGCGCCGTCGATGAGCAGCGCCTCGCCTCCATCCTGCAGCGGCGCGCCACCGAGGAGGCAGTGCGGTGGGCACACCGGTACGGGATCGCCAAGGCGCACGGGTGGACCCGGCTGCCTTCCGATCCCGTTGTCGACATGCTCGGCCGGGTGTGCGTGACGCTGCGCTACCGCGACACCCTCATCGGCTACCTGTGGCTGATCGATGCAGACGGCTCACTGACCGACGCCGACCTCGAGCTGGCCGTCGAGGCAGGCGACGAAGCTGCGGCGATCATGTATCGCGACTCGTTGTTCGTCGACCTCGAACGCGCCCGCGAGCGCGAGCTGTTGCGCGACCTGTTGAACACCGACATCGCCGTGCGACAGCAGGCGGTGAGCGCACTGGCCGAGGAGCTGCGTGTCGACGTCGACGCACCGGTGGTCGCGATCGTCCTGGACACCGCCCGCGAACGGGCGCTCGGCGACAGCGGCACCGTCGCCGACATCGCGCTGACACACGGACGTCAATTGCTGCCCACCCGCCACGCGTTACACATCATCCGTCCCGATCACGGCTTACTGCTCATCGCTCCCGGCCGCGAGATCGGAGCCGTCGAGATCGCCAACAGGGTGCAGGCCGAGTACCAGCGAGGATTGCCGTCGGCGCACGCGGCCCGAGTCGGCATCGGTGACACCGTGGCGAATCTCGCCGAGACGGCGACGTCGTACCGCCAGGCCCTCAACGCCATCAGTGTCGGGCGCGTGCTGAACCTCGACGCGGTGGTGCGCTGGGCCGACCTCGGCATCTACCGGTTGCTGGCGCAGCTGCCACTGGCCGAGATCGGCGAGGAACTGCTGCACCCTGCACTCGGCAAGCTCGCCGCCTACGGCGACGACGGGCAGCTGCTGCGCACGCTCGAGGTGTTCCTCGA
The DNA here is from genome assembly GCA_964658365.1 of uncultured Jatrophihabitantaceae bacterium. Classification (GTDB taxonomy): domain Bacteria; phylum Actinomycetota; class Actinomycetes; order Mycobacteriales; family Jatrophihabitantaceae; genus Jatrophihabitans. The sequence continues at coordinate 1,246 of CAZZZE010000454.1, read as the reverse complement.
CGCGGCCGGTGACGTCAAGTCAGCGGCCGACGAGTTGTTCCTGCATCGGACGAGCCTGTACAACCGGCTGGCCCGAATCGAGGAGATCGGGCAGGTCGACCTGCGCAACGGCACCGACCGCCTCGCGCTGCATCTCGGGATCAAGATCGGACACCTCTCGGGCCGCATCAGCGACGGCCGCGAGCAGCGGCACTGAGCAGCGCGTCCCGCGCAGGTGACGGACCGACTCAGCCCATCACGCTGAAACTGCTGCCGGCGGTGATGTGCCGCCGACGGCTGTAGTGCGACAGATCGACGACGTGGCCCGTGCGCGGCAGCGTGAACTGCACGGGACGGGTGTCGTGGTCGCGGCCGTCCTCGCAGGCCTCGATGATCTCGGCGAGGAAGTCGCCCACCACCGGCGCGTTCTTGAACTGGTTGCCGCTCGTGCCGATGGCGACATAGAAGCCGTCGAGCGCCGTACGGTCGTACAGCGGTATCCAGTCATCTGAGACGTCGTACACACCGACGACGCCTCGAGGTCGCGGCGGCACCTGTAGCGACGGCAGCCGCCGGGCGGCGCGTAGCAATTGGGCCTCGTAGACGGCGCTTGTCACGCGTGGCTCGGCATCATCCGGAGCGTCCAGCCACTGCAACGGGTCGCAGGCCGGTTCGGTCCCGCCGACGAGGAGGCCGCCGCTCGGCGTGCCTCGGAAGTACGTGCCCAGATCGACGTCCCCGATGAGCGCGCCCGGAACACCGTTGCTATAGCCGGCAGGAGCCGGTACTTCGTGCACCTCCTGACGCAGTGGACGGGTCCGCACCGCGAAGTCGTCGTTCTCGCCGAGCGCGAGGCGGTTGATCGCACCAGAGTGCGGGCCGGCGGCGTTCACGACGATCGGCGCGTCGAGGTCGGTGTCGCCGTTGATCGTCACGCCGCGCGTTCGTTGTCCTTGGCGCACGGCGGTAACTTCCGAGCGCAGGCGGATTTCCGCGCCATGAGTGACAGCGGCGTTGAGCAGATTGCGGGCGGCGAGTTGCGGGTCGTTGACGAATCCTGCGTCGGGTGTCCAATAGCCGCTGAGTTCGCCGTCGGGCTCGGCCCAGAACGCGTCGTCGTCGATCGTTTTGGGGGGGTAGTGACGCCCCGGGTCGACGAGCGGCAGGTGTTCACGGATGCGCTCGGCGTCCCACACCTCGTACGGCACGCCTACGCGGTCGAACAGGGACAGCACCCGTTGCCGGTCCTGGTTCGGCGTATCGAGGG
>CAZZZE010000453.1:0-2507 GCA_964658365.1 uncultured Jatrophihabitantaceae bacterium | reverse complement strand
CGACGTCGAGCAGCGGCTGGTCGGTCAGCTTGTTCATACCGGCCACCAGCTCGTCCAGGGAGTCGGCGACCACGAAGTCGGCGCCGTGGCGCTGGAAGGCGGCCACCGGCCCGGGGGCGCCCTTGCTCAGCACCCGGCTGCGCAGCGTGGCGCGGACGTCCTTGCCGGTGATGTCGGGGTTCTGCTCGGAACCCGACAGCGCGAACTCCTTGGCGATGATCTTCTCGGTCAGGACGAACCACGAGTGGTCGTAGCCGGCGATGTCCGGCGTCGTGCGCAGGTGCCGCAGCGTGCTCAGCGTGTCGTAACCGGGCAGGCACGGGTCGGGCAACCGGCGGCCCAGCGCGTCGAACCACAACGACGACGGCCCCGGCAGGATGCGGATCCCGTGCCCGGGCCAGATGGGGTTCCAGTTCTGGACGCCCTCGACGTAGTGCCACATGCGGTCGCGGTTCACCAGCCGGGCACCGGCGCCGGCGGTGATGTCGAGCATCCTGCCGTCGACGTGCGCCGGGACGCCGGTGATCATCGCGGCCGGCGCGGTGCCGAGCCGCTCGGGCCAGTAGCGCCGGACGATGTCGTGGTTCGCGCCGATGCCGCCGGAGGTCACGATGACAGCCTGGGCGCTGAACGCGAAGTCACCGACGATGTCGCGGTTGCTCGGCACCCCCCGGGCGGCGCCGTCGGGGGCGAGCACGCTGCCGCGCACACCGGTGACCACGCCGTCGGTCAGGACGAGCTCGTCGACCTGGTGCCGGTGGGCGAAGGTGACGAGCCCACCGGCCGCGGCGTCGCGGGCCCGGTCGGCGAACGGTTCGCTGACCCCCGGGCCGGTTCCCCACGTGACGTGGAAGCGCGGGACCGAGTTGCCGTGGCCGTCAGCGCGCAGGTCGCCGCGCTCAGCCCAGCCGACCGTCGGCATCACCTTCACGCCGCGCTCGGCCAGCCACGCGCGCTTCTCGCCCGCTGCGAACTCGACGTAGGCCCGCGCCCAGCGCTGCGCCCATTCGTCCTGCGGGTGCTCGCCGTCGAGCCGGTCGAACTGCGCGCTGCCGCACCAGTCCGACCAGGCGAGGTCGAAGGAGTCCTTGACGCCGAGGTGGCGCTGCTCGGGGGAGTCGACGAGGAACAGGCCGCCGAGCGACCAGAAGGCCTGGCCGCCCAGGTTGGCTGCGTTCTCCTGGTCCACCAGCAGCACCCGCTTGCCGCGCTCGACGAGTTCGTGGGTCGCGACCAGGCCGGCCAGCCCGGCCCCGACGACGATGACGTCTGCGTCCATCTAGTCACCGATCCGATCGTTGCCGACGTCCACGCCACGATGCTCTCACGCAGCGGCTGATCGGGCGCCTTCTCAAGCCCTCGGCTCACCCCGGTAGGTGCCGAACGACCACCGGTTGCCCTCAGGGTCGCGGATGGCGAAATCGCGGGAACCGTAGTCGGTGTCGTGCAACTCGTCGGTGATCTCGGCTCCGCCGTCGCGCACCCGGGCGAACGCCGCCTCGGGGTCGTCGACCACCACGTAGGCGCCGAACGTCCCGGGCGGCAGGTCCCACGCCGTGCCCGGACGAACCGAGCCCAGCATCACGCCGCCGCCCAGCGGCCAGCTGAGCTGGGCGTGGTGCACCACATCGCCGTCGGCGTACACGACGGTCGGCTCGAAGCCGACAACGTCGACGAGGAAGCGGATCAGCGCCGGCGCGTCGTGCGCGCGCAACGTCGGCCAGACCTGGGGTGCCGGGGCGGTGTCGTTCGGGGTGTCGCTCATGCCCCTCATCCTGGCCTGTCATCGGGTGCGACGACTTGGACGTTTCCGACCTCGGCGGCGAGCCACCTGCTGGGGCTCAGCCCGGTGAAGGCGTGGAACTCGCGGACGAGGTGGGACTGGTCGGCGTACCCGCAATCGGCGGCCACCTGCGCGGCGTTGCCACGCTCGAGCAGCCGCCTGGCCCTGTCGAACCGGATGACCCGCGCGGCGACCTTGGGCGTCAACCCGAACTCGCGGCGGAACCGGTTCGTGAGGTGCCGCTCGCTCCAGCCGACCTCGCGGGCGAGAACGCCCACCGCGATCCGGCCGCCGCAACGGCGCAGCCTCGACCACACGCGCACGACCTCGTCCGGGGCCGGCTCCCTCCCCTCGCCGTCGATAACGAGGCGGCCCAGGTGACGGTCGAGCAGTGCGAACCGCGCCGACCAGCCCACGGTCGTCCGCAGTTGTTCCTGCAGATCGTCAGCTCGGCGCCCGAGCAGCTCGGCCGCCGACAGGTCGCGCCCGGCCAGCTCTCCGGCCGGCAGTCCGAACAGCGCGCGGGCACCGAGCGGGTCGAGCTGGAGCTGGACGCCCGACTGCCGTCCGTCGTGCTCGATGACCGCCGGCGTGGTGTGCAGACCGCCGGCCAAGCTCAAGTAGCTGCCGCCGTCTGCGCGCGGATCGGGGTGCTGCGCGACGATCAGCGGGTCGTCGAGCGTGAAGATCAGGGTCAGCCACGGTGACGGTAGCCCCAGGTGGC
>CAZZZE010000452.1:0-2514 GCA_964658365.1 uncultured Jatrophihabitantaceae bacterium | reverse complement strand
GGCTCATCGTCGTGCGGTGGGCGTGGTCAGACCTCGCCGCCTTCGACGTGGTCGCCGCCGAGCTGCGCGCGGCGTTCGCGCGAGGCCTGCGGACGGACCGGCTGCCGCGGCGGTGGCAGGCCACCTGTCACTCCGTACGCGACGCGGGATGAGTCCCCGGGCGACCGCTGCGGAGTGACAGGCGCGCGCCGTCAGGCCGCCGACCTCTCCGGCGGGGTGGTGATCCAGCGCAACATGCCGACCAGGCCCTTGCCCGCGGCTCGCACAGCGGTCGCCTCGGTGATCGGCAGCTGCGGCGGCAGTCGTAGCGGACGGCGGGCCCAGCGGGGCAGCGAGGCCACCGCGGCCGCACCGAGCACCGCGTACGGCGCGCGGGCGATCAGCGGCAGCGGCGGGCGCAGCAGCAGGTAGCGCGCTGTCGCCCGCGCCTCGGGGGTGCCTTCGAGTTCCGGCCGGTACGCGGCGAGTTGCTCGCGCAGCTCGGCCTCGGTCGTCGGCGGGTCGGCGATGCCCAGCTTGTGCGCGATGACGGCCTCGTCGGCGACGTAACCGTCGCGCCCGGCCTGATCCAGCGGCGCAGTGCCGTAGCGCTGGTAGGTGTCGAGGAAGCTGTCGACCTCGGCCACGTGCACCCACCTGAGCAGATGCGGGTCGGCGGCCGAGTACGGGCGCCCGTCGGGGGCGTTGCCGCGCACGCGATCGTGCACGGCCCGGACCCGGGCCACCGCATCGTCGGCGTCGCTGGCCAGCCCGAACGTGGTGACGGCCAGGAAGTAACTGGTGCGCTGCAGCCGGCCCCACGGATCGCCGCGGTAACCCGAGTGTCCCGCCACGCCAGCCATGGCGAGCGGGTGCAGCGACTGCAGCAGCAAGGCGCGCAGCCCGCCGATGAACATCGAGGAGTCCGCGTGCACCGCCCGGATGGGCCGGTCGTCGGCGAACCAGCGCTCACCCGGGGCGTTGTGGATACGGTCGCGATGCTGCGGCCCCTCCGACCCCGCGACCCGTTCGAAGACCATCGAGCCGAGCCGGGTGCGAAGATCAGTGAGCATGCCTCCATGGTGCCCTGTTACCGCAGTGTCACAACGAACTGCCAGGATCCCGGTCTTCCCGACAGACGCGGAGGCAGGCATGACGATGTTCAGCTGGAAACTCGTGCACGACGGCCGCACGCCGCCGCCCGGCGAGGTGGTCCGTCCCGACGAGCGGCTCTCGACGCCGCGCATGGTCGGCCTGGGCGCGCAGCACGTGGTCGCGATGTTCGGGGCCACGTTCGTATTCCCGGCGATCATGGGCCTGAACCCGAACCTCGCGGTGCTCATGTCGGGCGTCGCGACGGTGCTGTTCCTGCTCATCGTGAAGAATCGCATCCCCAGCTACGTCGGCACGTCGGCGTCCTTCGTGGCAGCGGTGGCCGCGATCCGCGCGCAGGGCGGCGATTCCGCCGAGGTCACCGGCGCGATCCTCGTCGCCGGGTTGATCCTCGTGGTCGTCGGCCTGATCGTGCACTTCGGCGGTGCCCACCTGGTCCGGCTCGTCCTGCCGCCCGTCGTCACCGGGGCCGTCGTCATGCTCATCGGGTTCAACCTGGCAACCGTCGCCACCACGACGTACTTCCCGGCCGAGCAGTGGATCGGGCTGCTGACCGCGGCGTTCGTGATCTTCGTGTCGGTGCTGGCCCGCGGGTTCGTGGCGCGCATCGCGATCTTCCTCGCGCTGGTGTTCGGCTACGCGATCTCCTGGATCGCCGACCGGATCAACCAGGTGCCCAGCTGCGACTCGGCCGGCAAGCACTGCCACCAGGTCAACCGTATCGACTGGACGAGCGTGCACGACTCGGCGTGGATCGGGGTGCCCAAGACCATCACCAGCCCGACCTTCGGCACGCTCAGCGGGCCGCACCTGCCGGCGTTCCACGCCAGTTTCATCCTGCTCGTCATCCCGTCGGTGATCGCGCTGCTCGCCGAGAACTCGGGGCACGTGAAGGCCGTCTCGGAGATGACCGGCCAGGACCTCGACCCCTACCTCGGCCGGGCCTTCATCGGCGACGGCGTGGGAACCGCGGTGGCCAGCTTCGTGGGCGGCTCACCGACGACGACCTACGCCGAGAACATCGGTGTCATGGCCTCGACGCGTATCTACTCGACGCTCGCGTACTACATCGCCGCCGCCGTCGCGATCCTGTTCGGCTTCTGCCCGAAGTTCGGCGCGGTCGTGGCCGCCACGCCCGGCGGCGTGCTCGGCGGCATCACGCTCGTGCTCTACGGGATGATCGGGCTGCTCGGCGCCAAGATCTGGATCGAGAACCGGGTGGACTTCTCGAACCCGGTGAACCTGGTGCCGCTCGGCGCCGGGATCATCGCCGGCATCGGCAACCTGGCCATCAAGTTCACCGACACGTTCTCGATCACCGGCATCGCGGCCGGCACCATCATCGTGCTGCTCGGCTACCACGTCTGCCACCTGCTCGCGCCGACCCACCTGCGCGACACCGCGACGCCCGACACCGCGCCG
>CAZZZE010000451.1:0-2515 GCA_964658365.1 uncultured Jatrophihabitantaceae bacterium | reverse complement strand
CGGGTGCGGACGGGTGCGGACGGACCGCAGCGCGCGGGCGAGCAGGGTGACCCACGTCTCGGGCCGCACTGTGCAGGCCCGACGCGGCGTCCGGGGTTCGTGAGCGGCCCGCGTGGATCGCGTGAGGACGCCCGGATTCGGCACCGGGGACGTCTGCGGGCGGCGTTAGCTGACCCGGCTCGGTAGTTCCGCCGAGCCGGCTGGGAGTTGCGTGAGTACTCCCGAAACTGACGGAGCAAGGTGTGTCTGACTTCTGGGCGATCGTCGTGACGATCGCCGTGTTCGCCGCATTGGCCCTCATCGCGCGAGGGGCCGAGCGGCTGTGAGCGCCACGAACATCATCGGGCTGGTGTTCGCAGTGCTGCTGACGTTCTTCCTCGTCGTCGCGCTGCTGTTCCCGGAGAAGTTCTGATGTCGGACTGGCTGGCCGGAGCGGTCTTCATCGGGACCCTCATCGCCGCACTGGTCATCGTGCACCGGCCGTTCGGCGACTACCTGGCCGACGTCGTGATGAGCGACAAGCACATCGCGCCCGAGCGGGTGATCTACCGGATCGGCGGGATCGACGCCGACGCCGAGCAGTCGAGTTGGCGCTACCTGCGCGCGGTGCTGTCGTTCAGCTTCGTCTCGGTCGTCGTTCTCTACGTGCTGCTGCGCGTCCAGCAGCACTTCTGGACGCCGTACGCGGTGCCCAAGATGCCTGCCGACCAGGCGTTCAACACCGCGGTCAGCTTCGTGACCAACACCAACTGGCAGTCGTACTCGGGCGAGAGCGCGCTGGGTTACGTCATCCAGATGGTCGGCCTGACGGTGCAGAACTTCCTGTCGGCCGCGGTGGGCATCGCGGTGGCCGTTGCGCTCGTGCGCGGATTCACCAAGAACAAGTCCGATCTGCTCGGCAACTTCTGGGTCGACCTGACCCGGCTGTCGATCCGGGTGCTGCTGCCGCTGTCGCTGATCTTCGCGATCGTGTTCGTCGGCGCCGGCATGATCCAGAACCTGCACGACTACACGACCGTGCACACCCTGGCCGGCGGCACGCAGACCATCACCGGTGGTCCGGTGGCCAGCCAGGAAGCGATCAAGGAGCTCGGCACCAACGGCGGCGGGTTCTTCAACGCCAACTCCGCCCACCCGTTCGAGAACCCGACGGCCTGGACGAACTGGCTCGAGATCTTCCTGCTCCTGGTCGTCTCGTTCTCGCTGCCGCGTGCGTTCGGGCGCATCGTCGGTGACCTGCGCCAGGGTCGCGCCATCGTGATCGTCATGGCCACGCTGGCGGTGGCGAGCGTGGTGCTGACCGTCGTCTTCCAGGGCATCCACCACGGCACCGTGCCCACGGCGGTGGGCGCCGGCACGGAAGGCACCGAGAGCCGCTTCGGCGTGCTGAACTCAGCGACCTTCGGCAGCGCCACCACCCTGACCTCGACGGGCGCGGTCGACAGCTTCCACGACTCGTACACCAGCCTCGGCGGGGCCGTGACGCTGCTCAACATGATGTTGGGTGAGCTCGCGCCGGGCGGGACCGGCTCGGGCCTGTACGGCATGCTCGTACTGGCGATCATCACGGTGTTCGTCGCGGGCCTGATGGTGGGCCGTACCCCGGAGTATCTCGGCAAGAAGCTAGGCAGCCGCGAGGTCAAGTTCGCGTCGCTCTACCTGCTGACCACCCCGGCCATCGTGCTCACCGGAACCGCCGTGGCGATGGGATTGCCCGGCGAGCGTAAGGCGATGCTCAACTCGGGCCCGCATGGGCTGACCGAGGTGCTGTACGCGTTCACCTCGGCCGGCAACAACAACGGCAGCGCGTTCGCCGGTATCAGCGTCAACACCGTTTGGTACAACTACGCGCTCGGCCTGGCCATGGCCCTCGGCCGCTTCCTGCCGATCATCTTCGTGCTCGGGCTGGCCGGCTCGTTGGCCAAGCAGAAACCGACACCCGCATCGGACGGCACGCTGCCGACCCACAAGACCCTGTTCATCGGGATGTTGCTCGGCGTGACGGTCATCGTCGTCGCCCTCACCTACTTCCCGGCCCTGGCCCTCGGGCCGCTCGCAGAGGGACTGCACTGATGACCGAACTGCTCGAGAAGCCGGCCGAACCGGCCGCTCCGCATCGCGTGCAGGGTGGCCTGCTCGACCCCAAGCAGCTCTGGCGCTCGCTGCCGGACGCCATGGCCAAGCTCGACCCGCGCACGCTCTACAAGAACCCCGTCATGTTCATCGTCGAGATCGGGGCCGCGTTCACGACGGTCGAGGCGGTCGTCAACCCCTCGACGTTCGCGTGGCTGATCGTCGTCTGGCTATGGCTGACCACCGTCTTCGCGAACCTGGCCGAGGCGGTCGCGGAGGGTCGCGGCAAGGCACAGGCCGACGCGCTGCGCCGGGCGAAGACCGACACCATGGCGCGCCGGCTGACCGCCGACGGTACCGAGGAATCGGTGCCCGCTCCGGAGCTGCAGCAGGGCGACACGGTGGTCTGCGAGGCCGGTGACTTCATCCCCGGCGTCGGCGA
>CAZZZE010000450.1:0-2518 GCA_964658365.1 uncultured Jatrophihabitantaceae bacterium | reverse complement strand
TGGGGACGTGCAGGATCAGCGCGTCACCCTGCCCGCCGCCGCCGCACAGCGCGGCCGCGCCGATGCCGCCACCGCGCCGCCTGAGCTCGAGCGCGGTCGAGAGCACGAGCCGGGCACCGGACATGCCGATGGGGTGGCCCAGCGCGATCGCGCCGCCGGACGGGTTGACCTTGTCCGGCCCGACGCCGAGGTCGCGCATGGACTGCACGCCGACCGCCGCGAACGCCTCGTTGATCTCGATGACGTCGAGGTCGTCGACGGTGAGGTTCGCCTTGCCGAGCGCGTGCTTGATGGCGTTGGCCGGCTGCGACTGCAGCGAGTTGTCGGGGCCGGCGACGTTGCCGTGCGCACCGATCTCGGCGAGCCAGGTGAGCCCGAGCTCCTCGGCCTTGGCCTTGCTCATGACGACGACCGCGGCGGCCCCGTCGGAGATCTGCGAGGCCGAGCCCGCGGTGATGGTGCCGGTCTTGGTGAAGGCCGGGCGCAGCTTGCTCAACGACTCGACGGTGGTGTCGGGCCGGATGCCCTCGTCGTCGCGGAACTCGATCGGCTCACCCTTACGTTGAGGGATGAACACCGGAGTGATCTCCTCGTCGAACACACCGTTCTTGGCCGCGATCGCCGCCCGCTGGTGCGAGCGGGCCGCGAACTCGTCCTGCTCCTCGCGGGTGAGGTTCAGCGAGGTGTTGTGGTGCTCGGTGGACTCGCCCATGGGGATGTTGTCGAAGGCGTCGGTGAGGCCGTCGAAGGCCATGGCGTCGAGCATCTCGACCGCGCCGTACTTGTAGCCGCTGCGTGACTTGGGCAGCAGGTGCGGAGCGTTGGTCATGGACTCCTGGCCACCGGCCACGATGATGTCGAACTCGCCGGCCCGGATGAGCTGGTCGGCCAGCGCGATCGCGTCGAGGCCCGACAGGCAGACCTTGTTGATGGTCAGCGCGGGCACGTTCATCGGGATGCCGGCCTTGACCGCGGCCTGGCGAGCGGGGATCTGACCCGCACCGGCCTGCAGCACCTGGCCCATGATCACGTACTGGACCTGCTCGGGAGCGACACCGGAGCGCTCGAGGGCGGCCTTGATCGCCACCGCGCCGAGGTCGGCGCCCGAGAAGTCTTTGAGCGAGCCGAGCAGCCGCCCCATCGGGGTACGAGCTCCGTGGACGATGACGGAACCTGCCATGGGAGATCTCCTTGCGGGGGGCGGTAGGGATGCGCGACAACCATCCAACCCTAGCCAGCCCAGGCGTGCACGCCGTGTGAACCGGCCCACCGGGGGTCGCGGCGAGCGGCCGGCATTGCGACGATGACCCGGTGTCCACCGCCGTGACGATCCGCAGGGCCACGACCGCGGACGCCGGGGAAGTGCTCACGATCCAGCGCGCGGCCTGGGTCGCAGAGGCGCAGGCTCACGACACGCCGTTCCTGCCGCCGCTGATGCAATCGCTCGACGACGTGCGCGTCGATCTGCGCACCCGTACCGCGCTGGTCGCGGTCGACGGGCACCGCATGGTCGGCATCGTGCGGGCGCACCCGGCTGACGGCGCCTGGCACATCGGCCGGCTTGGCGTCGTCCCGGATCGGCAGGGTGAGGGCATCGGCAGCCGGTTGCTGTCCGCAATCGAGGCGGCCGCGCCGCCGGGCACGGCCCGGTTCGCGCTCTTCACCGGACCGCGCAGCGCCGACAACGTCCGCTTCTACGAGGCGCACGGTTACGTTTCACTCCCGTCCGCGGACGGGCTGATCCACCTGACAAAGGAGACCCGATGACCGAGACCCCGCCCAGTCTGTTCACCAAGATCGACCACGTCGGCATCGCAGTGGCCGACCTCGACAAGGCCATCGCCTTCTACGCCGAGACCTTCGGCATCGTCAGCGTGCACGAGGAGACCAACGAGGAGCAGGGCGTGCGCGAGGCGATGCTCGCGGTCGGTGACGGCAGCACCCGCATCCAGCTGCTCGCCCCGCTGAACGAACAGTCCACGATCGCCAAGTTCCTCGACCGCAGCGGACCGGGCGTGCAGCAGGTCGCCTACACCGTCACCGACATCGAGGCAGTCAGCGAGACGCTGCGCGCGCGGGGCATGCGCCTGCTCTACGACCAGCCGCGGCGCGGCACCGCCGACAGCCGGGTGAACTTCGTCCACCCGAAGGACGCGGGCGGGGTGCTGATGGAGCTCGTCCAGCCTGCCGGCCTCGCCCACTGATGTTACTGTCCGGTAACTTACGACGACCTGCTCGCTGAAAGGGCTGACTGTGGACGACATCCGCTCCGCCATCCTCAACGACGACCTCGCCGCCGTGGCCGGGCTCCCGGTGCCCGACAGCTACCAGGGCATGGTCGTGCGCGCCGACGAGGCCGACATGTTCGCCGGCATGACCACCCGCGAGAAGGACCCGCGCAAGAGCCTGCACCTGCAGGAGGTGCCCACGCCCGAGCTCGGCCCGGGCGAGGCGATCGTGGCCGTGATGGCCAGCGCGATCAACTACAACACCGTCTGGACGTCGATCTTCGAGCCGG
>CAZZZE010000449.1:0-2522 GCA_964658365.1 uncultured Jatrophihabitantaceae bacterium | reverse complement strand
GATACGGTCCACATCATCAACCGCCGGCGCCAAGGAACCCACCGCAGCGACCAACACACGCACCGTTTCGGTAGTCGCTAGCGGGCTTACCTCCATGACTCAATTGTCGAACATGTGAGCGAATTTGTCCCGCAAACCCTCACAGCTGCGGACTGGGTTAGCTGTTTTGAGCTTGATGCTGACCGAGCACCCAGAGTGGCATCCAGCGCCTCGCATCGGTACAGAGGCGTGTCGAGAAAAGCATCGATCGACTGGCGGCCGCCAGGATTCGGGCCCTCTCGAGGCGGGGCTGGGGCAAGTCGACTGTTGCCATCCTCGGACTCTGGCCGTCCTTGGAGGACCACCGCGCTGTCATGCCGCGTCTAGCCCAATTGGACTCGGGCGCGCCGGCGTCGAGGTAAACATCGCCACCGTCGACTAGCGCTGCGTTCCGTCAACGAGCAGCGGCCACGGCCCCGGTGGACGTCGTCGGCGCATACAGCTGCCAGACCTCGGTCGAACGCCTGACGAACGCAGGACGGGCCAGGGCGTTCAGCTCTCGCACCGCGAGCCTGCCGTCGTGCAGGTCGGCGAACAACCACCGCACGTGGTGGTTCGTATACAGGTCGTCGAGCAGCGCCGTCGTGGGGTGGTAGAAGGCGGTGAACTGCTCGCCGAGCAAGGGCAGGTCCCAGAACTTCTCGTTGCGGTAGCTCATCGTGCTCGACCACGCGGCATCCACGTTGCGGTCGGAGTAGGCCCATCCGCCGACCAGAGTGCGTCGGGCCGTCAGCGCCGAGGCGACGAAGTTACGGGCGTCGCAACCCACCAGGTGCGCGTCGCGAGCGGCCCGCGAGAAGCGGCAGTACATGTTGGTCGCGACGACATCGTCGGCGCCGGCGTGCTCGTCGACGTAGTGGCCCGCGGCGAACATCGCCCGGGTGGTCAGCAGGACGCCGCTGCGCTTGAGGCCGTTGTCGTCGGAGAGCACCGCCAGCCTGCTGCCCTGGACCGGCATGGTCGTACCGTGGAAGGTGATGATCATGGTGAAGACCCCCGCGCCGAGCGCTGCACCGAGCGCACTCAGTCGGACGAGCGGAAGGCCGCGCCGGTCCGCGATCCGCCGGGTCCGCACGCGCCATGCCAGGGCGGCCGCGACGGCGCTGATGGCGAGCACGCCCAGCGCGAGCAGCAGCATCGGGCGCAACCACTGCAGGATCAGCGTCGAGACCGGCAGGTGCTGGGCGATCGCGGTCTGCAGCGCTGCAGACGAGGTGGACGTGATTCCGTGGGCCAGCCGCCAGGTGACGACTGGATTGTTGCGAGGGCCCGTATAGGCGATGACAGCGGCCACCGCCGTCCCCAGCGGGACGGTCGCGGCGAGGAGCCCGACGACGCGCCGGCGAAGCGCCGCGGCGGGGAAGGCGGCCCGGACGCGGGACACGGCGAGCAGGATCCCGCCGCCCGCGCCCGCGACGCCGATCGGGTAGCCGCACTGCATGATGTAGACCTCGCTGCCCGCGGGGTGTTGGGTGACCAGCGCGGCCACGAAGCCGGTCGTCACCGCGCCGAGGCAGAACCAGCCGCAGGGATCCGCGGCCCGATGGCGCACGAGGAACAGCAACCCCAGCAGACGCGGTAGCAGCGGCACCACCCAGAGCACCGTCTCGGCCAGAACCGCCGACCGCGGGTAGTGAATTCCGCTGATATAAAGCGACGTGACCCGGTGCGCGTATCCCGGGAACATGGTGCTCATCCGGTCGAGAGCGGGCCCGAACGCCGACACGTGCAGCCCGTACGAACTGCCGCGATAGATGGTCACCGCCGCTGCGACGAAGACGGCCAGCGACAGCACGACACCGACGAGCGCCCGACGGACCTGCAGCCATTCGCGGCGCACGAGATGAACGACGGCGACGACCCCGAGTCCGCCGCCGACCACGAGGAGCTCCGGGGACTTGGAACCGGCGGCCAGGATCAGAAACGGGACGAGCAGGGCCACCGGCACCGCCCGGTCCTCCGGGTCGCGGCGTAGGAGGGCCATAGCGGTGCCGGCCGCGGCGAGACCGGCCAGCCAGCCGAGGTTCTGCGGCGTGCTCGAGAACCAGGCGCGTGGCAGCATGCCGAGTGAGCCGTCCTCGGTGCTCCAGCGGCTCGCCTGGGAAAGCTCGACGGCGCCGAGCAGGACGGCTGCCAGCGGGCCGGCCCACACCCGCTTCGCGAGCCGCCGGGCCACGACCGCGACGAGCAGCACCGTGATGGGCACCAGGCTGGCAGGGCCGAGACGCAGCGTCGCGTCGAACGCGTCGACCCCAGTGTTGGTCGTGAGATGACTGGTGATTGCGAAGAGGAACCAGTGGTAGGACAGCGTGGCGCCGGCGACCGGCGGATACGTGGGAGCGAGATGGTGCCGCAGCTCACCGACGAGGTCCAGGTTGTACATGATGTCGGGGTAGTAGGTGGTGCCGCGTAGGCCGGGGTCGGGCCGGTAGGCCAGCAACCCCGTGCGCAGCATCCACCCCAGCACCACCATCTCGACGCCG